>NZ_JBHUCN010000023.1:0-547 GCF_042677725.1 Rothia amarae | reverse complement strand
CCCTACGTATTACCGCGGCTGCTGGCACGTAGTTAGCCGGCGCTTCTTCTGCAGGTACCGTCACTTTCGCTTCTTCCCTGCTGAAAGAGGTTTACAACCCGAAGGCCGTCATCCCTCACGCGGCGTCGCTGCATCAGGCTTGCGCCCATTGTGCAATATTCCCCACTGCTGCCTCCCGTAGGAGTCTGGGCCGTGTCTCAGTCCCAGTGTGGCCGGTCACCCTCTCAGGCCGGCTACCCGTCGTCGCCTTGGTGAGCCATTACCCCACCAACAAGCTGATAGGCCGTGAGCCCATCTAAAACCAGTACAAACCCTTTCCACAAAAAACCATGCGGTTCCTTGTCATATCCGGTATTAGACCCAGTTTCCCAGGCTTATCCCAGAGTCAAAGGCAGGTTACTCACGTATTACTCACCCGTTCGCCACTAATCCAACCAGTGCAAGCACCAGTCTTCATCGTTCGACTTGCATGTGTTAAGCACGCCGCCAGCGTTCGTCCTGAGCCAGGATCAAACTCTCCGTTAGAAAACAAAAAAGCTTGAATAAC
>NZ_JBHUCN010000022.1:0-568 GCF_042677725.1 Rothia amarae | reverse complement strand
CGGTCTATTAGTACCAGTCAACTCCACAAGTCTCCAGTCCTTGCTTCCATACCCGGCCTATCAACCCCATCATCTATAGGGAACCTCACACAACACAAAGTTGCCAGGAAATCTCATCTCAAAACAGGCTTCCCGCTTAGATGCCTTCAGCGGTTATCCCTCCCGAACGTAGCCAATCAGCCATGCACCTGGCGGTACAACTGACATACCAGAGGTTCGTCCGTCCCGGTCCTCTCGTACTAAGGACAGCCTTTCTCAAATTTCCAACGCACGCAGCGGATAGGGACCGAACTGTCTCACGACGTTCTGAACCCAGCTCGCGTACCGCTTTAATGGGCGAACAGCCCAACCCTTGGGACCAACTCCAGCCCCAGGATGCGACGAGCCGACATCGAGGTGCCAAACCATGCCGTCGATATGAACTCTTGGGCAAGATCAGCCTGTTATCCCCGAGGTACCTTTTATCCGTTGAGCGACGGCCATTCCACAATGTACCGCCGGATCACTAGTCCCGACTTTCGTCCCTGCTCGACCTGCCAGTCTCACAGTCAAGCTCCCTTGTGCACTT
>NZ_JBHUCN010000021.1:0-684 GCF_042677725.1 Rothia amarae | reverse complement strand
ATTGCATCGGAGTCAGGCCCTTGAGTCGTTTTTGGATGCGTTCATGGTTGTACCAACGGATGTAGTCATCAATTGCGTGGTAGAACGTCTCCAGACTGGTGAATGATTCCCCGTGGTACATCTCTGATTTGAGGTGTCCGAAGAAGTTTTCCATTACCGCATTGTCGTAACAGTTTCCTTTCCTTGACATCGATTGTGTGCCACCGATAGCTGTGATGAGTGTGCGCCAGCTGGAATGTTGATATTGGAATCCTTGGTCGGTATGTACAAGCAAACCTTTATCTGGTGATTCTTGCGCGATGGCATCGCGTAAAGATTGCGACGTAAACGCCGTATTCGGTGAGGTTGAAATGCTGTACGACACGATCGACCGATCGCATAAGTCCATGATCGGCGACAGGTAGACCTTGGTGCCAGCAACGCGAAACTCCGTGACGTCACTTGCCCACACCGTATTTGGCTCATCAGGTGTGAAACATCGATTCAACACATTGCTTGCGATGTGACTTACCGTGCCTTTGTACGAGTTGTACTTCTTTTTCGCCCTGATCTTGGATTTAAGCCCTAGTTGATCCATGAGCTTGTAGACCAGCTTATGGTTGACCACCCATCCTTCCCGGCGTAGCTGAGCATGCACCCGCCGGTAACCATAACGACGGTTCATACGCTCAAAGACATCGACGA
>NZ_JBHUCN010000020.1:0-769 GCF_042677725.1 Rothia amarae | reverse complement strand
TATGACCAGAGTGGTATTTCAACAACGACTCCACACAAACTAGCGTCCATGCTTCACAGTCTCCCACCTATCCTACACAAGCCACACCGAACATCAATACCAAACTATAGTAAAGGTCACGGGGTCTTTCCGTCCTGCTGCGCGAAACGAGCATCTTTACTCGTACTGCAATTTCGCCGAGTTCATGGTTGAGACAGTAGGGAAGTCGTTACTCCATTCGTGCAGGTCGGAACTTACCCGACAAGGAATTTCGCTACCTTAGGATGGTTATAGTTACCACCGCCGTTTACTGGGGCTTAAATTCTCAGCTTCGCCCAAAGAGCTAACCAATCCTCTTAACCTTCCAGCACCGGGCAGGAGTCAGTCCATATACATCGTCTTACGACTTCGCATGGACCTGTGTTTTTGATAAACAGTCGCTTCCCCCTGGTCTCTGCGACCCATACACGCTCGGGACAGCAAGTGCCCTCCACGCTCAAGGTCCCCCTTCTCCCGAAGTTACGGGGGCATTTTGCCGAGTTCCTTAACCATGATTCTCTCGATCGCCTTAGTATTCTCTACCTGATCACCTGTGTCGGTTTAGGGTACGGGCAACTAGAACCTCACGTCGATGCTTTTCTCGGCAGCATAGGATCACCAAATCCCCCACAAACGGGGTCCCATCACGTCTCAGGCAAACACCAGCGCATTTAACAACCGGATACCCTACACGCTTAGACCACGACAACCATCGCGTGGCTCGGCTACCTTCCTGCGTCACACCTGTTAA
>NZ_JBHUCN010000019.1:0-1262 GCF_042677725.1 Rothia amarae | reverse complement strand
CCTTCATCGGCTCTTGATGCCAAGGCATCCACCGTGTGCCCTTAATAACTTACAAAACACACAAATAATCAAAGATCATTCAAAAATATCTAAGTTTGACAAAATCAAAGAAACACACAACAAACCCACAAAGAGTTCATTGAGCAGTTTCCAGAAGATGCTCGCGTCCACTATACAGTTCTCAAACAACAACCCACCCACACCATCAAGAACAACCACAACAGTCGAACCATCCAATGCGCCAGGCAAAAACAAGACAACAAACAACAGCTTGCAGCCTCAAAACCCAACAATGCGCCTCATCCAACAACCAAAACCAATATTCCACCCATGAGCAAACCACCCACATAACACTCGTATGCGAAAGCGGCCAACCAAAAAGTTGAGCTCCTTAGAAAGGAGGTGATCCAGCCGCACCTTCCGGTACGGCTACCTTGTTACGACTTAGTCCCAATCGCCAATCCCACCTTCGACGACTCCCTCCCACAAGGGGTTAGGCCATCGGCTTCGGGTGTTACCAACTTTCGTGACTTGACGGGCGGTGTGTACAAGGCCCGGGAACGTATTCACCGCAGCGTTGCTGATCTGCGATTACTAGCGACTCCGACTTCATGGGGTCGAGTTGCAGACCCCAATCCGAACTGAGACCGGCTTTTTGGGATTAGCTCAACCTCACAGTATCGCAACCCTTTGTACCGGCCATTGTAGCATGCGTGAAGCCCAAGACATAAGGGGCATGATGATTTGACGTCATCCCCACCTTCCTCCGAGTTGACCCCGGCAGTCTCCTATGAGTCCCCACCACAACGTGCTGGCAACATAGAACGAGGGTTGCGCTCGTTGCGGGACTTAACCCAACATCTCACGACACGAGCTGACGACAACCATGCACCACCTGTATACCAGCCCCGAAGGGAAACCCCATCTCTGAGGCGGTCCAGTATATGTCAAGCCTTGGTAAGGTTCTTCGCGTTGCATCGAATTAATCCGCATGCTCCGCCGCTTGTGCGGGCCCCCGTCAATTCCTTTGAGTTTTAGCCTTGCGGCCGTACTCCCCAGGCGGGGCACTTAATGCGTTAGCTACGGCGCGGAAAACGTGGAATGTCCCCCACACCTAGTGCCCAACGTTTACGGCATGGACTACCAGGGTATCTAATCCTGTTCGCTCCCCATGCTTTCGCTTCTCAGCGTCAGTTACAGCCCAGAGACCTGCCTTCGCCATCGGTGTTCCTCCTGATATCTGCGCATTTCACCGCTACACC
>NZ_JBHUCN010000018.1:0-1269 GCF_042677725.1 Rothia amarae | reverse complement strand
ATCCATCGACTACGCCTGTCGGCCTCGCCTTAGGCCCCGACTAACCCAGGGCAGATTAGCTTGACCCTGGAACCCTTGATCATCCGGCGCACGGGTTTCTCACCCGTGATTCGCTACTCATGCCTGCATTCTCACTCGCATACCCTCCACCACTAGTTCACACCGCAGCTTCACCGGATACACGACGCTCCCCTACCCAACATGTCTAAAACACATTGCCATAATTTCGGTGGTGTACTTGAGCCCCGCTACATTATCGGCGCAGAATCACTTGACCAGTGAGCTATTACGCACTCTTTCAAGGATGGCTGCTTCTAAGCCAACCTCCTGGTTGTCTCAGCAACTCCACATCCTTTCCCACTTAGTACACGCTTAGGGACCTTAATTGATGGTCTGGGCTGTTTCCCTCTCGACAATGAAGCTTATCCCCCACTGTCTCACTGCCGCGCTCTCACTTATTGGCATTCGGAGTTTGGCTGACGTCAGTAACCAATACGGCCCATCGGCCAACCAGTAGCTCTACCTCCAACAAGAAACACACGACGCTGCACCTAAATGCATTTCGGGGAGAACCAGCTATCACAGAGTTTGATTGGCCTTTCACCCCTATCCACAGCTCATCCCCTCCATTTTCAACTGAAGTGGGTTCGGTCCTCCACGACGTCTTACCGTCGCTTCAACCTGGCCATGGATAGATCACTCCGCTTCGGGTCTAGATCCTGCCACTCAAACGCCCTATTCAGACTCGCTTTCGCTACGGCTTCCCCACACGGGTTAACCTCGCGACAGAACACTAACTCGCAGGCTCATTCTTCAAAAGGCACGCTGTCACCCCACAAGGCTCCAACGGCTTGTAAGCACACGGTTTCAGGTACTATTTCACTCCCCTCCCGGGGTACTTTTCACCATTCCCTCACGGTACTGATTCACTATCGGTCATCAAGAAGTATTTAGACTTACCAGGTGGTCCTGGCAGATTCACACGAAATTCCACGAGTTCCGTGCTACTCGGGTGATCAACAATCGGCGTGTCACATTTCGGTTACGGGACTCTCACCCTCTCCGGCCATCCATCCCAAGATGTTCACCTACACAACACAACATCGACTCAGCAGGCGATTGAACCTACCACGCTGACTCCCACAACCCCCATGATGCAACCCTCAACCGGTATCACACACCACAGGTTTAGTCTCATCCGCTTTCGCTCGCCACTACTCACAGAATCATTATTTATTTTCTCTTCCAGCGGGTACTGAGATGTTTCAC
>NZ_JBHUCN010000017.1:0-8447 GCF_042677725.1 Rothia amarae | reverse complement strand
ACACGCAGCGGCGATCAGGGAATGAGAAACTGAGTCTTCGCTGCTCTCCGCCCAACTTTGCAACAGCACCGACTCGTACAAGTCGACGGCCTGACGACGGAACTCCTCGGAGTAGTTCTTCCTGGCCATGATTCCTGGATCATCTCGCTTCCCCAGCAGGTGCTGGATTCAGCGTGTCCAAGAACCGAGGTCAAGCCCCGACGTGCGCCCGATCTACACCGCCCCGACCGTGGCCGCGGCCAGGGACCGGTTCGAGGAGTTCGCCGAGAAATGGGGCAAGCCCTACCCGGCGATCGTGCGGCTGTGGGAGAACGCCTGGGCGGAGTTCATCCCGTTCCTGGACTACGACATCGAGATCCGCAAGGTGATCTGCTCGACCAACGCGATCGAGTCCCTCAACGCCCGCTACCGCCGGGCGATCCGCGCCCGGGGCCACTTCCCCAACGAGCAGGCCGCGATGAAGACCCTGTACCTCGTCACTCGGAGTCTGGACCCCAAGGGCACCGGACAGACACGATGGACCATGCGCTGGAAGCCAGCGTTGAACGCCTTTGCTATCACCTTCGCCGACCGCATGCCGGCCGCCGAAGACCGCTGACCATGAAAACGCCACTTACACCGTTAGGCGGACAGTCCCTCGTCAAGACCTGTGGATCGGCGAGTTCTACGGGTTGTTCGCGGTGAGCTCGACTTGGTAGCCGTCGGTGTTCGATAGGTTGGCGGCGTAGGTCTGTGGACCGCCGGCGTGGGGGTGTTTGTTGGCGAACATGAGTGCCCAGCCGTGGTCGGCGGCTGCCGCGGTGAGGGCATTGACGCGGTCGTGGTCGCCGGCGTGGAAGGCCAGGTGGTTGAGCCCGGGGCGCTTCCGGTTGTGTGGTTTCACCAGCATGTCGGGTGACTGTTCGATCACGATGTAGGTGCTGTCGAGTCGCCAACTGCGTCCGCCTGGCCATTCTTGGCTCTTCAACTTTGAGCGTGGTGGGGCCCTGAAGTAGGGCTCGCGGCCCTACGCCAGCATGGGTGTTGTCTAGACATCTCATGAGCGAGGACCGCGAGCGTGCACAAGCCTACGTTCGACGTCGATGCGGCGTCGATCCTGTTCAACCTGTCCGGTTACCGAGTCGTCTCGGCCACCCCTGGCGTCGGCGTTGAGCAACCGCGGCAGGTGCTGATCGAGACGACCACGAGCGAGGGCGCCTGCCCCTCCTGCGGGGTGCTGTCCTCGCGGATCCAGGCAAGACCTACCCAGCGCGTGAAGGACGTGCCGTGCGGGGGTGAGCGGCTCGACGTGCTCGTGCGCAAGCGCCGCTACGCCTGCCGTGAGTCGTTGTGCCCGCGGCGGTCGTTCACCGAGGAGACCGAGCAGCTGCCCGCGCGGGCGAGGGTCACGACCCGGCTGACCGAGCAGGTGATATCCGTCTGCCGGGCCGAGCCGCGGTCCATCGTGTTCACCGACCTGGACGACGGCGCGATCCTGGACGTCGTCGACGGCCGCCGCGGCAAGGTCGTCACCTCCTGGCTCGCGGCGCGGCCGCGGTGGTGGCGCCGGCGGGTGCAGGTCGTCGCCCTGGACATGTCGAGTGAGTTCCGGGCCGCGGTCCGCAAGGCACTACCGCGGGCGAAGGTCAGCGTGGACCACTGGCACGTGGTGCGGCTGGCCAACGAGATGGTCACCAAGGTGAGGAGGCGCCGGGTGTGGGAGCTGCACGAGCGCCGAGGACGGGCGACCGACACCCCGTGGAAGTACCGCAAGCTGCTCACCTGCGCCGGTGACCGGCTCACCGTCCGGCAGCGCACCAAGCTGCAGCAGATCCTGGCCGAGGACGTCGAGCTGGCCGTCGCGTGGGGCATCAAGGAACACGTCCGCCAGGTCCTCACCGCCACCGACACGCCCTCCTTCCAGCGGCACTGGGCCCGCCTTGAGAGCGCCGTGCGAGCCACCCACCTGCCCGAGCCGGCCGCGCTGTTCCGGACCCTGCTGGCCTGGCGTCGTGAGCTGCTCACCTTCTGCCGAACCAGGGTCACGAACGCTCGCACCGAGGCGGCGAACCTGACCGCCAAGACGATCAAGAGGGTCGGGCGCGGGTACCGCAACCATCGGAACTACAGATGCCGCATCATTGGCTATGCGCCCCGACCGATCGCGGCGTGAACACCCAGCACCACGCTCAAAGTTGAAGAGCCAAATTGAGTCCAGTACAATATTGTTATCACGATGTCGAGGAGGCATACCGATGAACCCCATCCGCTACCACGATGACGTCGAAGTGCCCGTGGAGAACGAGGCCGAGATCTCCCAGCGCATCGTCGAGCGCATGGCCGCCACCCAGGCCGAGAACGCCGACCGTCACCGCCACGCCCACCGCGACGCGCACGCCAAGAGCCACGCGATCCTCACCGGGCAGCTCACCGTGCACGACGACCTGCCGCACGAACTCGCGCAGGGCATCTTCGCCACCCCCGGCACCCACGAGGTCGTCGCGCGCCTGTCCTCGGCACCCGGCGACATCCACTCCGACGAGATCCCCACCCCCCGCGGGTTCGCCCTCAAGATTATCGACGTGGAGGGCGAGCGTCTCTCCCCCGACCTCGGCGGCGCCAACCAGGACTTCCTCATGGTGAACTTCCCGACGCTCGCGTTCGGCACCGTGACCAAGTACGAGGACATGCTCGACATCCTCGAGAAGAACGCGAGCAACCCGGCCGCCGCGCAGAAGGCGGTCTCCGCCGCCGCCCGGGG
This sequence comes from Rothia amarae, assembly GCF_042677725.1. NCBI lineage: Bacteria > Bacillati > Actinomycetota > Actinomycetes > Micrococcales > Micrococcaceae > Rothia > Rothia amarae. The sequence continues at coordinate 5,707 of NZ_JBHUCN010000017.1, read as the reverse complement.
CATCGCCTCGATCACCGAGAAACTCGGTCGCACCCCCGGCGCGACCATCCAGGGCCTCGCGAACGACTACTCCCACATGCTCGGTGAGACCTTCTACACCCAGGCCGCGATCCGTTACGGCGACCACGTCGCCAAGATGTCCCTCGCGCCGACCGGGGAGGTCGCCGAGCTCACCGGCGTCGACGTCGGCGACGACTTCGACGCGATGCGCACCGCGGTCGTCCGCCACTTCATGACCAAGGGTGCGACGTACGAGCTGCGGGCGCAGCTGTGCACGGACCTGGAGACCATGCCCGTCGAGGACGCCGCCGTGCTCTGGGACGAGGACGAGGCACCCTTCCGGACCGTCGCGACGGTCCGCTTCGACCCGCAGGATGTCAGCCTGCCCGCCCGTCGGGTCGCCGGTGACGACCACCTCGCGTTCAACCCGTGGAACGGAGTCGAGGCCCATCGGCCCCTCGGCTCGATCATGCGCGTGCGCAAGCTCGCCTACGAGTCGTCCTCGCGGCAGCGGCACGACCTCAACGCCGTGGCCCGCCGGGAGCCGGACTCCCTCGCCGACCTCACCGCCTGACCCCCCACCCCCTTGGAGGACCCCATGAATGAGAAGCTGACATCCGAACAGACCCGCATCGACCCGCGCCTCTCGGAGGAGAGCCGCATGGAGGAGTTCCGCCGCGTGGTCAAGGAGGTCGCGGCCGACGCGCCGACGATCTCCCAGATCGCGATCAACTCCCTGCTCACCGACAAGAACCCGCTCCACGAGGGCACGTACATGTCGGCTGGCCGGGCCGGTGCCCGCTCCGGCAACGTGTCCGAGCTGACCGCCATCGCCGACCTCAGGCCCGGCGGCGCCGACCGGCTGCGCCGCATCTTCGGCCTCACCGGCGGCGACTTCGACGGCGCCAAGCGCGTCTCGACGCTGCACAACATGCGGTTCGTGTTCTTCGACGACGACACGCGTGTGCTGTTCGCCACGGCCTACGACGGCGACTGGGACACCTACATCGACGACTTCGCGACGAAGATCCCCGAGCTCATGGACCTGTTGTTCGCCAATGTCGAGGGCTGGCCCGGTATCGACTCGCCCGACGTCAAGGACTACATCGCGAATCACCAGATCGACGCCGCCGCGTGGTTCGTCGCGAACCCGCAGGTGACGGTCGTGGACGTGCGCCGGTACCAGCGCATGGAGCAGGCCCTGGACACGTTCTTCGACGCGATGGCGGCGAACACCGCGATGGACGCGACGACCCGGGAGGCCCTGTCGGCGCTGTCGGACGCGGTGGCGACGCCGCAGGGGGTGGACTACTGATGCCGTTCGATCACCTCAGGGAGCTGCGCAAGCGGTTCCGTCGGGAGAGCGTCACGCTGCAACTCGACGACATCCAGTCCCTCATCCTGCGGTCGCGGCCCGAGCCCTACGTCGGGATCCACGCGGGGTTGCGGGTCGACACCCCCGAGGGGGGTCGTGCCCTGCTGGGCCGGCTCGTCGAGTACGTCCCCTCGGCGCAGGACTGGACCGCGGACATGCACGCGTGGACGGGGGTGGCAATCAGCCACGCCGGCCTCAAGGCGATGGGCCTGCCGGAGGAGTCCCTCGCGAGTTTCCCGCTGCCGTTCCGGCAGGGCATGGCGGCCCGCGCGGGCCAGCTCATGGACACGGGCGAGAACGCCCCGGAGACGTGGGAGGAGTTCTACAAGGACGACTCCCTGCACGTCGCGGTGACGATCTACGCCGACTCGGAGGAGTCCCGGGCGGACGCCGTGGAGAAGGCTCTGGGGTACCTGGAGGAGATCGACGGGGTCACCCTGCTCGGCACGCACGCGTTCGGGGCGCCGGATGCGGCCAACCCGTTCGGCTACCACGACTCGCTCAGCCAGCCGCTCGTCGCGGGCGCCGGCGTCGACGCCCTCCCGGGGCAGGAGCGGGCCATCGCGGCGGGCGAGTTCATCCTCGGGGAGGACAGCGAGACGGGTTCGCCCGTCGCCATGCCCTCGCCGGACGTGCTGGGTCGTAACGGCTCGTTCGTCGTGCTCCGCAAGTACGACAGCCGTGTCGGCGCCTGGAACGACTTCCTCCGCGAGCACGCGGAGGAGGACACGCAGGAGTCCCGCGACGCCTTGGGCGCCAAGCTCGTCGGCCGGTGGCGGTCGGGGGCGCCGCTCGTCCTCTCCCCCGAGAAGGACGACGTCGACCTCGGCATGGATCAGTCCCGCAACGACGACTTCGACTACTCCGACGACCGCCGCGGCCTCATGTGCCCCCACTCGGCGCACGTGCGCCGCATGAACCCGCGCGGCAGCGAGCTGACGATCCTCACGGACGAGAACATCCACCGGATCATCCGCCGCTCCTCGACGTTCGGCCCCGAATGGGACCCCGACCTCACCGCCGCCGACGACAAGGACGACGAGCGCGGCCTGTTCTTCATCTTCATCAGCGCCCGCGCCTACGACACGGTCGAGTTCCTCCAGCAGGAGTGGATCAACCGCGGCAACTTCGTCGACCTCGGTACCGAACGCGACCCCGTCGTCGGACTCCACGAGGAACCGGGTCGGTTCACCATCCCCGACCGCCCCGTCCGCAAGCGCGTCGACGGCGTGACCACGTTCAACCGCCTCCGCGGCGGCGAATACATGTTCATGCCCTCCCTCACCGCCCTCCGCTGGATCGCCTACGCAGGCTGGGAGAGCTGACCAGGCCGGCGGATCGAGACCGGTGCTCGCCCGGTCGTCCGCACCGGCGATGAACGAGAGGCCCCCTCCCAACCCGGGAGGGGGCCTCTCGACTTGGAACGCCGTGGCTCTGGGGCCGTCCGCGCCCTCGGACCTCACGAGGGCGAGCACGCGCTCGACGCGCTCAGCCGTGTCGATGGCCCCCCTGCCCCCTTCCTCACCCCGCATGACGTCATCGATGACGTCATCCGGGGGGCGGGGGTCAGGTGGTCGCGAGTTCCAGGACCTGGGCGGCGACCTCGCGGGCGGCGGGGACGGCGGACTCGACGAAGGAGGTGCGGGTGCGGCGTTCGACGAGGTCCTCCACCGTGAGGGCGCCCTCCGCCAGCACGCCGAAGAGCATCTCCGCAACGGTGTAGGCGACGCCCTCGGCGACGGGGCCCGCGAACCGGGGGTACCGACGGCCCAACTCCGCGACACGACCGGCCTCGGTGCCGTAACGGCGCACGAGACGGGTCGGTTCCTCGAGACGGGCCAGCACCTCCCGCGGCGCCGCGCCCACGAGCGGGAGCATCCTCGTCCGGCACTCCCGGTCCGTCCCGAGACGACGGCAGGCGGCGTCCACGGCGTCCTCGGCCATCGTGCGATAGGTCGTGAGCTTGCCCCCGGCGATCGTCAGGGGCCGGCCAGGTTCGTCGATGAGCAGGTGCCGTCGGGACACGTCGGCGGTCGCGCCCGCCTCGACGAGTGGGCGCTCCGCGCCCTCCGACAGATCCCCCGACGCGCCGTGCTCGCGCCTCTCCCCGAACCCGTGCCTCCCGATCCGCCTCTTCGTCCCTCCCGTCGACCCGCCCGACGGAGTCGGCAGCACCAACGGCCGCAGCCCGGCGAACCGGCCCACCACGTCCTGCCTGGTCAGGGGGCGCTCCAGCGCGCGGTTGATCGTGGCGAGGAGGAAGTCCTCGTCGGATTCCGGCACCGGCGGAGCGATGCCGTCGACCCCGGGAGCGGCGTCGTCGGTGAGGCCGACGAGCACGAGGCCGTCGCTCTGTGGCAGAGCGAACACGAACCGGCCGAAGTGACCCGGCACCGGCGCGGTGAACACGGCGCTGGGACACCCGAGCGCCTCGGCCCGCACGACCAGGTGGGATCCGCGGCTCGGCGAGATCCGCAACGACGGGTCGTGTTCACCGGCCCACACGCCGGTCGCCGAGACGACCGTGCCCCGAGCCTCGACGCTCTCGCCCGTCGTCTCGTCCGTGAGGGTGAGTCGGTCCTCACGCAGGTCGGTCGCGGCGCACCGGGTGAGGACGTCCGCGCCGTGCGCCGCGGCGGTGCGGGCCAGCGCGATCACGAGGCGGGCGTCGTCCTCGAGCTGACCGTCGGTGTAGTAGACGGCACCGCGCAAGGGCCCTACCCCCGGATCTTGGACACGGGGTGTGATTACGCAGCCGTCGGCAGCGTAGCGGTGTTGCCGGTCTCGTAGAGGACCGGCGGGACGTAGCGGCACCACGAATGGCGTCGCTTGGTGTTGTAGCGGACGAGCCACCTGAAGACCTGCCGGCGGCAGACCAGTTCGTTGCTCCAGCAGGCGGCGTCTTGGAGAACCTCGCGCTTCATGGTGGCGTTGAACGACTCGGCCAATGCGTTGTCCGCGCTGGACCCGACGGCGCCCATGGACTGGGTGACGCCGAGCTTGCGACAGAGCTTGGCGTAGTCCTTCGAGCAGTAGACCGACCCGTGGTCGCTGTGAAATACGCTGCCCTTGAGGGTGCCCCGGGTTGCGGCGGCGGCCTTCAACGCGTCCTCGACGAGCTCGGTACGCATGTGGTCAGCGATGGCCCACCCGACAAGCCGACGGCTGTAGCAGTCGATCACGGTCGCCAGGTAGAGGTTCGTGCCGTCGGCGATCGGCAGATAGGTGATATCGCCGACGTAGCGCAGCCCTGGCGCCGGGGCGGTGAAGTCGCGCTTGAGCAAGTCGGGGTACTTCTGGCCAGACGGTTCGGGGATCGTGGTCCGCACCCGCCGCTTCTTCACATAGCCCCGGATTCCTTGCAGCCGCATCACCCTGGCGACGCGCTTGTGGTTTACCCGCTCACCGGCAGGCGCGCTGTCGTTGAGCTCGGCGGTGATCCGTGGCGCACCCTGGGTGTTGTCCTCGGCATGGACAGCCCTGATCCGCTCTGCCAGCGCCGCGTCGTCAGCTGCCCTGGCTTCTCGGGCCGGGGCAGCCTTGAGCCAGGCGTAGTAGGACGAGCGCTCGATCTCGACGAGCTCACACAGTCGCTTCACCTCGAAGGTGGCGGAGTTGCCGGCGACGAACTGGAAACGACTCACCAGCCCGTCTCCCCAGCGAAATACTTGGCCGCCCGCTGGAGGATCTCCCGCTCGGTGGTCAGCTTCGTCGTCTCGACCTCGAGCTCGTTGACCCGGGCCTCGAGCCGGGCGATCTTCTGCTCAGGCGTCTCACCGGCGGGACCCGTAGGGCTTGTCGGCGACGGCTTGGACTGCAGTGGGCTGGAGGTCAATGTCCCGTCAGCGGCGGTCTTCTTGCCGGTCCCGTAGACCTCGAGCCAGTGCCGCAGCGTGCCGCGCACGATGCCGAGATCCTCGGCGATGCCGCGGACCGTGGCGCCCGGGGTGGACTCGTAGGTGCTGTTGCAAAGTTGGGGCAGTAGAAAGACCGGCGTGAAATAATCACAGCCATGGGCATCTTCTCCGGTCGTCATTTCCCCCGTGACATCACTCTGTGGGCAGTGCGGTGATACTGCCGCTACGGGGTGAGCTACCGCGATCTAGAGAAAATGATGACTGAGCGGGGCGTGCCGGTCAATCACACCACGATCTACCGCTGGGTCCAGAAATACGGCCCTGAGCTGGACAAGCACACTCGGTGGTACCGGCAGGTACCCGACTGGCAGGCCAGTTCCTGGCAGGTGGATGAGACCTATATCCGGGTCGGCGGCAGGTGGTGCTACCTCTATCGGGCGAGCACCGCCGGTGGCCAGACCCTGGACTTTTACCT
>NZ_JBHUCN010000016.1:0-14493 GCF_042677725.1 Rothia amarae | reverse complement strand
ACACGCAGCGGCGATCAGGGAATGAGAAACTGAGTCTTCGCTGCTCTCCGCCCAACTTTGCAACAGCACCCGATGCACGGGGAAGCGAACGAGATCAGACCTGCAGCTGCCGCAGCCAGGATGCCGATCATCAGTGACCCGGTGGCCGCGGCGTCGGCGAACTGCTAGCCGATCGCCAACTGCGCCATCACATCAACGGTCATGATGCTGGTGCCTCCTCGGCCAGCGGCAGGGCGACATCAAGGATGTCATCGGCGGTGACCTCCCTCAGGAACACCGCGGCCGGGCGGTGGGGAAGAAGACGGTGTTCTGGTTGTCCCGGAGGACCACAACACCGAGGAAGGTCATCATGCTGCCCGGTGGGTGGTCTGCAGCGACTCTGCCCACCTCGGTACTCAACCCTGCTGTGGGGGTTACTTGTAGCGAAGCGAGCTGAACATCCCGGTTTCCATGTGATAGGCGTTATGGCAGTGAAATGCCCACTCACCGGGGTTCTCAGCGATCAGGTCGGCGATTATGGTTTCACCCCCGCGGAGAAGGACGGTGTCCTTGCGTAGCCCGCCGCTGCCGGGCAGCGCCCACGTGTGGCCGTGGATGTGCATGGGATGGGGCATCATGGTCCTGTTGCGCATGACCATCCGCAGGCGCTGGCCCTCCTGCACGGTCGCGGGGGAGGATTGGCCGTCGGTGAGAATGCTCCATTCATACGGCATCATCTGCCCGCCCAGGTCGATGCTGACTTCTCGGTCTGGTGTGCCCTCGGGCAGGAGTGCACGGTCTGCTGGCTTCAGGGAGGACAGAAGCAGTCCGGTGGACGACAGCTCGGGGAAGTCGACATCGGGGCGGGGGGCCTGGCCGCCGGCGGTGCGGATGACGGCGAAGGCGCGGTCGTCCTTACCCACCGCCAAAGCCGTGAGCGGGAAGACGCCGTCGCCGAGGATGACCTCGACGTCGACACGCTCGCCCATGGACAGGTAGATCGATTCGGTCTCCCAGGGCTGGACAGGGAAGCCGTCGGTGTGGGTGACGGTCATGCGGTGACCACCGAGGGCCACCTTGAAGATGGTGTCACCGCCGGAGTTGATAAACCGCAGGCGGGCCTTGTCGCCTGGGCGAGCCTCGAAGGTCCGGTGAGCACGGGGGATACGTCCGTTGATGAGGTAGTGCGGATACATCACATCGCCGGCATCCCCGCCCAGTACGCGGTCCGGGGTGCCGTGGTCGCCCATTTCCATCCCCCCGTTATGGTCGCCCATTTCCATCCCCCCGTTATGGTCGCCCATTTCCATCCCCCCGTTATGGTCGCCCATTTCCATCCCCCCGTTATGGTCGCCCGAACCCATTCCGGTGAGCTTGTCGAGCTCATCGTCGGGAGTGCCCTGAATGCCATCGACCCAGTCGTCGAGCACGATGGTCCACTCGACGTCCTGGTCCTCAGCGTCTTGCGGGTCACGGATAATCAGTGGGGCGTGGAGGCCGCGATCAAGCTGCAGGCCGGTGTGGGAATGGTAGAAGTAGGTGCCACCGTGGGGGACTTCAAAAACATAGGAGAAAGACTCGCCAGGTTCAATGGGGTCCTGGGTCATGCCGGGCACACCGTCGGCTGCGTTGTGGAGTGCGATGCCATGCCAGTGGATAGAGGTGCTCTCAGGCAGTTCATTGGTGATATCGACCTGGAGGATGTCGCCGGCGGTGGCCTCAATGGCCGCATCCCCGGTGTCAGAGACGTACCCCCACGTCTTGGCTTCGATGCCGCCGATATCCAGGGAGAGGGGCCGGGCGGTCAGTGTCCGGCGCACCGTCGGCTCACCGAGCGCAGTGGGGGTGGGAGTGGGGCGAAGGGAGGAACCTGATGCCGAGGCAGCGGGTCCAGGGTTGCTGGTGCAGGCGGTCAGGGCCCCGGTGCCGGCGAGGACGAGCCCGCCGAGCAGAAACTGTCGTCGGGAAGACGCGTTTGTCATGATTTAACCTTTCTTGGTGCAAGATTTCAGTGATACGGGAGACAGGCGCAGGTGAGGACTCTGCTGAGCCATCACGTCAGGCGCAGGTCTGTGACACAGGTGGCACCGTCGTCGGTGGTGGAAAACTCCGTGGTGCCGGTACGCCCCTGGTAGCTGACCTCAATCAGGCCGGTGGTATCATCAGGAAGCCAGAAGCCAATAAACCCATTGTCGAAGGTGGTTGTCGCCTCGTCCACCAGCACCTCACCGGTCGCCTCATCAGTGATCGTGACCTGGATATCCTCATTGTCGAGTTCCCCCAGGCAGGTCGTGAGGCTGTGGTAGAAGCAGTCGTGGGTGGAGGTGAGATAGGGTGCGATCGAGACATACGTCTGATTGTCGGGAAGATCGACCACGACTTCCTGGTCATCGCTCGAGAGCAGCAGTTCATCGGCACGCACTGAGGCGATCAGATCCGTGGGACGCTCAGTGACCTTCTGCCGGTCGAGGTGATCAATGATCTCCACCGCGTCCATGGCGCCCAGGCCATGGGTAGTCAGGAATGTATCCTGGGACACCGTCCCGTCGGCGGTGGGTTCCGGGTCGGCGGCCGAACACCCCGTGAGGGCGAGGGCAAGGGCGGCGGCTGCGATCGCTGCTCGTTTCACGTCAATCTCCTTGGATCGTGGTAAGACCGTGAGAAGACACCGCCTCAAGGTCGATGCCATACCTTATATCTAACACGGGTGCCTGACGGACTAGAAATCAAAAACCCTGCTCACAGCACTATGACAGGGCGAAAAGGGGGTGAATTCGGTGAGCTGGGTCACCACTGGGTCACCACCCCACAGCCGTGGGCGATGTCCTTCTACCCGCCCCGGGTATGCGGTGCAGGCAGTGAAATCCCTGGTGGCGCCTGCTGAACCGACCAGTGGAGGCGATGCCGCCGGCCCGGGGTGGGGCACAGGGGTGACGGCGGTCGAAGGGTGATGTTTGAAGATTTGATGAAGATTTCCCCGCCGGGCACTGAGCGAGGGTGGTATTCCCCCCTGGTCGGAGCGATACTGGGGTCTATGGCTGACTACACACCGACCACTGCCACGCCCCCGGGGCGGGTGCTGGTCGTCGATGATGAACAACCCCTGGCTCAGATGGTGGCCTCCTACCTCATCCGGGCCGGCTTCGATACCCGCCAGGCGCACACCGGCACCCAGGTCTTGGACGAGGCCCGTCACTTTTCCCCCGATGTTGTGGTGCTGGATCTGGGGCTACCCGAACTCGACGGCCTGGAGGTGTGCCGACGGATCCGCACCTTCTCGGACTGCTACATCCTCATGCTCACCGCGCGTGGCAGCGAGGACGACAAGATCAGCGGTTTGACCCTGGGGGCGGATGACTACATCACCAAACCTTTTAGCATCCGGGAACTGGTGACCCGGGTGCATGCGGTGCTGCGCCGCCCGCGCACCAGCACCACCCCACCGCAGGTGACCACCCCCTTGATCGTTGGTGACCTCATCCTTGACCCCGTCGCCCATCAGGTGCGGGTGGGGGAGACGACCGTGGAGCTCACCCGCACGGAGTTCGAGCTGCTGGTTGCCCTGGCTCTGCGCCCCGGCCAGGTGCTGACCCGCCACGACCTGGTCACCGAGGTCTGGGACACCACCTGGGTCGGTGATGAACGCATCGTCGATGTCCACATCGGCAACTTGCGTCGCAAGCTCGGCACCGACGCCCGGGGCCGGGGGTTTATCGACACTGTGCGTGGCGTGGGCTACCGGGTGGGGCAGCCATGAATCATGGACCCGGCCTGACCTTCCGCTTCCTGGCCGCCCAGGTGTTGGTCGTGGTGATTAGCCTGCTGGTGGCCGCGGCCGTGGCCACGATGGTGGGCCCGACCCTGTTCCATGATCATATGTTGATGACCGGCCGGGAGGACTCCTCGCTGGAGCTGTTCCATGCCGAGCAGGCCTACCGGGACGCCAACCTGATTACCCTGGCCGTCGCCCTGCCCACCGCCTTGATCAGCGCCCTGTTGGCCAGCCTGTGGTTATCGCGTCGCCTGCGCACCCCCCTGCAGGATCTCACCCGCGCCGCTACCAGCCTGACGGCCGGCAACTACCGTATCCGTGTGCCCGCCGGAGAAGCAGGCCCCGAGGTCACCACCCTGGCGCATGCCTTCAACACCATGGCCGACCGGCTGGAACACACCGAACAGGTCCGCCGCCAGATGCTCTCTGATCTGGCTCACGAAATGGGCACCCCTTTATCGGTGCTCACGGTCTACCTCGATGGTCTCCAGGACGGGGTTGCGGACTGGAATAATTCCACCCACACGATCATGGCTGACCAACTCGCCCGCCTGACCCGGTTGATGGAAGACATCGACGATGTCTCCCGGGCCCAGGAACACCGGATCGATTTGGACCTGGCGGAGGAAGGGCTCGGGGATCTGCTCCATACCGCCGCTGCTGCCGCGGGGGAAGCTTATGCTGACAAAGGCGTCGATTTACAGGTCGAGACCATTACGGACACCGTCCGGGTGCTCGTGGACCGGCAACGCTTCGGCCAGGTGATGAGCAATCTCCTGTCGAACGCGCTACGGCACACCCCGGCCGGCGGGCAGGTCCGGATCAGCGTCCACCGACAGGGGGCGTCCACCGCGCTCATCCACGTCGCCGATGACGGCGAGGGCATCCCACCTGGCCAGCTCGGACACATCTTCGAACGCTTCTACCGGGGGGATGCCGCCCGCAGCCGGGACAACGGCGGGGCCGGTATCGGTCTGACCATCTCCAAGGCATTGATCGAGGCCCACGGCGGCACTCTCACCGCCACCTCCCCCGGACCCGGTCGCGGAGCGGTGTTTACCCTCTGCCTCCCGCTGTCCCCTCCCGACAGTGAGGAGGCTGCTCGGTGACCGCACCCTGCCCCGCGTGAGGGCCGTGCCCTCCACCCCTTCCCAATATACCCCCCTGGGGTATATACTAGGGAGTAGCATCGCCGAATCCCACCGACCCGTAGGAGCTTTCCCATGATCACCTCCCCGTCCCGCCTCTTGCCGATGGCCTCCCACAGCTGCAGCTGTTGCGGATCTGCCTCACGTACCGACACCGCCTCCATCCCTGCCGCCAGCGACTCATCAGCAGGAGGGTCCTCCCCTAGCTACCAGGTCACCGGCCTGACCTGCGGGCACTGCGCGAAAAGCGTGACCCAGGCCCTTCAGGCCCTCCCCGAGGTCGACGACGTCCAGGTTGATCTCGCTGCTGGTGGTGTTTCCACCGTCACGGTCACCGGTGTCGTACCTCCGGAGATGGTTCGCCGGGCTATCGAGGAGGCCGGCTACACCGTCTTATCCTGATCAGTTTTACCCATCATCTCGACCCCGACCGGGTTGAGCGAAAGGAACGTCATGAGCACTCCCCACCATTCCGGTGATCATCATGGTGATCACCCCGCTCCGGAAACAGACCACACCCAACACCCGGATCATGCCAGCCACGAACACCACGCAGATGCCGACACCCACGGCCAGGCGATGCCCCACGGTCACCCGCACTCCGCCCTGGACGACGACCACCACGTTCATGGTCACGGCGAACACGCCGGACACAGCACCGCAATGTTTCGGGACCGCTTCTGGTGGTCGCTGATTCTGTCCATTCCCGTCGTTATTTTCAGCCCCATGGTCGCCCACCTGCTCGGCTACCACCTCCCGGCATTCCCCGGATCCACCTGGATCCCCCCGGTGCTGGGCACGATTATCTTCGTCTACGGCGGAACGCCTTTCCTCAAGGGCGGATGGAAAGAACTGAAATCCCGCCAACCCGGGATGATGCTCCTGATCGCCATGGCCATCACCGTGGCGTTTGTCGCCTCCTGGGTCACCACTCTGGGGCTGGGCGGTTTTGAGCTGGACTTCTGGTGGGAGCTGGCCCTGCTGGTGACCATCATGCTGCTGGGCCACTGGCTGGAGATGCGCGCTCTCGGGGCCGCGTCCTCCGCGCTTGACGCGCTGGCTGCCCTGCTGCCGGATGAGGCCGAGAAAGTCATCGACGGGACCACCCGCACCGTGGCCATCTCCGAGCTGGTCGTCGACGACGTCGTGCTGGTGAGGGCCGGTGCCCGGGTGCCGGCCGACGGAATCATCCTCGACGGAGCCGCCGAATTCGATGAGGCAATGATCACCGGCGAATCCCGTCCCGTCTTCCGCGACACCGGTGACAAGGTGGTCGCCGGTACCGTGGCCACCGACAACACCGTCCGCATCCGGGTGGAGGCTACCGGCGGGGACACCGCCCTGGCTGGGATCCAACGCATGGTTGCTGACGCCCAGGAGTCCTCCTCCCGGGCCCAGGCCCTGGCGGATCGGGCGGCGGCGTTGTTGTTCTGGTTCGCGCTGATCTCCGCTCTGATCACCGCGGTGGTGTGGACCATTATCGGCAGCCCGGACGATGCCGTGGTGCGCACGGTCACGGTGCTGGTCATCGCCTGCCCGCATGCCCTGGGCCTGGCGATTCCGCTGGTCATTGCGATCTCCAGCGAGCGGGCCGCGAAATCCGGGGTGCTCATCAAGGACCGGATGGCGCTCGAGCGGATGCGCACCATCGACGTGGTGCTCTTCGACAAAACCGGCACCCTGACCGAGGGTGCGCACGCGGTCACCGGTGTCGCAGCAGCTGTCGGCGTCACCGAGGGCGAGCTGCTGGCCCTGGCCGCCGCCGTGGAGGCCGACAGCGAGCACCCCGTGGCCCGCGCCATCGTGGCGGCCGCGGCCGCCCATCCCGAGGCCTCCCGGCGGCAAATCCGTGCAACTGGTTTCAGCGCCGCCTCCGGCCGGGGGGTCCGGGCCACTGTCGATGGCGCTGAGATCCTCGTGGGCGGGCCGAACATGCTGCGCGAGTTCAACCTCACCACCCCGGCCGAGCTCACCGACACCACCAGCGCCTGGACCGGGCGTGGGGCCGGTGTGCTCCATATTGTCCGCGACGGTCAAATCATCGGTGCGGTGGCCGTCGAGGACAAGATCCGCCCCGAATCCCGCGCCACCGTGAAAGCTCTGCAGGACCGCGGGGTGAAGGTCGCGATGATCACCGGCGACGCGCAGCAGGTGGCCCACGCCGTCGGTCAGGACCTAGGCATTGATGAGGTCTTCGCCGAGGTCCTGCCCCAGGACAAAGACACCAAGGTCACGCAGCTGCAGGACCGGGGTTTGAGCGTGGCCATGGTCGGTGACGGTGTCAATGACGCCCCCGCTCTGACCCGCGCGGACGTCGGTATCGCCATCGGTGCCGGCACGGATGTGGCCATGGAATCTGCCGGGGTGGTCCTAGCCAGTGATGACCCGCGGGCAGTGCTGTCGATGATTGAGCTGTCCCAGGCCAGCTACCGCAAGATGATCCAGAACCTGATCTGGGCCTCTGGCTACAACATCCTCGCCGTGCCGTTGGCCGCCGGAATGCTTGCCTCGATCGGGTTCGTGCTGTCCCCGGCCGTGGGCGCGATCTTGATGTCTGCCTCGACCATCGTGGTGGCCCTGAACGCCCAGCTGTTACGCCGCATTGATCTGGATCCGGCTCACCTGGCTCCGACCGAGTCGAAAGAGGAACACGCCACGCCTACTCCGGCATCCACCGCCGTCCACTGATCCACCACTTCTCTCCACTGCCCCCATATGACCCTGAAAGGCTCCACCATGAAGCGCACCCTTGTTCTTTCCACTCTCGCCGTGGCCTCCACCCTGGCGCTGGCCGCCTGCGGTGAGGCCACCGAGTCAGGCAACACCGACGCCACCACCTCGGCCACCAGCACTGCGACGACTACCCCTGAGACGACCTCGGCCACCACGGCGACGACTGAGGCGGACGGGGAGATCTCCGCCGATCACAACGACGCGGACATCATGTTTGCCCAGATGATGATCCCCCATCACCAGCAGGCCGTGGAGATGAGTGAGATGCTCCTGGCCAAGGAGGGTATCCCCGCCCAGGTCGTGGAGTTTGCCCAGGGGGTTATTGACGCCCAGGGACCGGAGATTGATCGGATGAACGCCATGCTCGAGGCCTGGGGGCAGCGGCCGGTCACCGACTCTGGGGGCATGGATCACGGCGAGATGGGTGGCATGGATCACGGCGAGATGGGTGGCATGGATCACGGCGAGATGGGTGGCATGAGCGGGATGATGAGCCAGGAGGACATGACAGCCCTTGAGGAAGCCCAGGGCACCGAGGCTGCCCGCCTCTACCTGGAGCAGATGACCGCCCACCACGAAGGTGCGGTTGACATGGCCCGTGACGAGGTTGCTGACGGCCAGAATCCCCATGCGATCACCCTGGCCGAACAAGTTATCAACGACCAGGAGGTCGAGATCGCTCAGATGCAGCAGATGCTCACTGACCTATGACAGGTGCCCGTCTTTTTCTGATCCCGAGGACTGGAATCTGAAAAAGAGGGATAACCGTGACGATTGCCACCTGCTGCGGGCGATGGGTCGTTGTCACCGCAGCGGGTGCACCGGGGTGGATGTTTCTTCTCCCTCTGGTCGCACCGCTGAGGAAAGGGGAAAGCTCCTGTGTCCAGACCCTTGGAGGACTAGGACTATAAAGAAGAATCCGCGTCTTTGATTCTTCGGTAGAGCGTCGCACGGGACATCCCCATATCCTTGGCAACTTGGGTTGCAGGTTCGCCTGCTTTGATGAGTTTGGATGCGGTGCGGATTTGGGATTCGGTGAAGGTGGGTCGCCGGCCACCGAGATCGCCACCGGTGGTGCGGCGTTTGGTGACGGAGTCATTGATGCGTTCGCGCTTGATCTCCAGTTCCATCTGCGCGAGTGCGGCCATGACGGTGAAGACCATGGCGCCCATGGGTGTTTTAGTATCCACATCACCACCACCCAGGTTGAGCACGCGCAAACCGATATTGCGATCTCGTAGTTCCTCGGCCAGTTCGAGCATTTTCTGGGTGGAGCGCCCGAGCCGATCCAAAGTGGTGATCACGAGCGTGTCACCCGGATGCAGTGCGGTCAGTGCTTTATCTAACGCCGGGCGCTGCGCAAAGAAACTGGGGTATTACCTACGCGGCAGAAGGACCCCTCGAAGTCCACATAACCGGGCATTGCGACAGGATGACTCTCGGAATCTGTGCCAACGACTTTTGACTCTGACAACACCCCAAACGAACATATTGTGAACTACAAAAACGCCTGTTCGCTAGGGTGGGTTTATGGATAAACGAACAGATGTGTCGCTGCCTCTAGATATTTCCGAACAGCCCGAGGGTGTGTCTGGCGAAAAGGTTGGCTACGCCCGGGTGTCGACCGCGAAACAGGACCTTGACCGACAAATCGACGCTCTGCGCCAGGAAGGTATTGCCAGCAAATACATTTACGTTGATAAGAAATCCGGATCCACCACCAACCGCCCCGGACTGCACAAGGCACTGGATCAGGCCCGTGAAGGCGATGTCATTGTCGTCCACACGCTCGACCGGTCAGATGCTCCTCAAGCTGTAGCAGCGTGTACACCCCAATAGGGTAGTTTTAGAATTTCTGTCGCGCTAACGTGGTCGAGTCCCTGCGGCAGCGGCTTTTCACAACTTCATGGGCGGTTCAGTTGATGCCGGTAAGGAAACCTAGAGAGGCCCTAGCAGCACGGAGGATGAGTTTATTAAAGGCCGAAGGCGCCGCCGCTGACGAGGATGAAGATACCCAGGCCGATCAAGACGATAGGGAACAACACATGCTCCCAGCGTTCGAGAATCTCCGCGATGGGCGGACGGGTGGCCACGAACTTCGCCAACAGGACCAGGCCCGCCACCAGGACCAGAAAGACGACGCAGTAGACGATAACGGTGGCGGTATCCACGTTGAGAAAAACCGGGACATAGACGCCGATATTGTCGCCACCGTTGGCAAAGGTCACCCCGGCGACGGTCAAGACGCTTACGTTCTTTCCGCTGACTTTCGCGTCATCGTCGTCGTCATCGTCTCCCCGCCAGGCTTGCCAGGCCGCCCACAGCCCCAGGGTCAGGGGGATTAGCCCGAAGTAGGGGATCGCCTCGGTGGGCAGGAAGGCATCCGCCCCTAGGGTGACCAGAATCGTGGCTGCGAGGATGCCCGCGAAACCAAGGTACTGCCCGGCCAGGATCCGAAGTGTGGTCCCTGCTTGGCCGGCCCCACGGGCGAAGAACAGCGAGAGCACGATGATGTCGTCGATATTGGTGGCGATAAACAGACCAACCGCCCCCAGGAGACCAGTTACCACTTACCTGTTCCCCTCTCCGGTGGCGCACCCGGGCACGTCACATGCCGAATCAATACACGGGGCATTCTCGTCGGCAGCCAGAGTGGTATCCAGCAGTGAGTTCAACGCCTGGACAAGATGGGCGTCAACGATCTCGTAGCGGGTCTTCCGCCCCTGAGGTTCGGCGACCACAATTCCGCAGTCCCGTAGGCAAGTGAGGTGGTTCGACACATTTGACCGCGTCAGTTCCAACTCCCGGGCGAGAGCGGCCGGGTAGGCCGGGCCGCCCAGCAGGGTCAGGAGAATACGGGATCGGGTGGGATCGGCCATCGCTCGACCCAATCGGTTCATCACGTCCAAGCGCGAAGCAATAGTCAGCATACACTGAACTATACAGCAGCTGCTGAACTGTTGCAACGAGGGTCGAACGTCGGCTTGACGGTGATGCGTGGCAAACCAGCGCCCTTCGGTACTGCCTGTGTCGAAATCGTTCGTTTTTGATAAACGTTTCTATACGAATTCAGCACAATATATTTGATCCCCAGACAACGTGCGACAAGTTTAAGCTACTAATCATCTCAGATCAGCTCGCATACGACCTACATCACGTATCGTTAACTCTAATCAATCTAAAAATCTGGAGACTCAATGAGCGACCCAATGGTACTAAAAGCACAACAATTCATCAATTCCACCTATACACCTATAACAAGGGAGCTACGCTCGGAATCGCAGCTGTCCCAGAAAACGGAAACACCAGCTGGACCGTCATGTACGCTCTCACGAGAGCACTACAACACGAACTAGGAATCACAAATTTATCCGACGGCTTCGGCCCAACGACCCTTTCTACTTTGCAAACAAAGTTTCCCGTTATCAATGCAAGTACAAAACCCCCCCCGAAAATATCCTCAAAATTATCCAATCAGGTCTTTACTGCAAAGGTTACGACGGAGGAAAAATCGACGGGACGTATAACCCCACCGTCCAAGCTTCAGTGACTCAATTAAAGAAGGACATGGGTGTCTCCAGCGCTCTGCCAGGATCAGGAATAGAGCCTAAAGTATTTAAAGGGTTACTTAACATGGATCCCTATGTCTTAATCTCCGGGGGAAATCCTTCTATCCGTCAAATTCAACAGTGGTTGAACGGACGATATATTAAAAGAAGAGATTTTCAAATCATTCCGGCAGAAGGCTATCACTCCCGAACCGTAGCGCAATGCATGCTGTTCGCCATTCAATATGAGGCTGGAATGGCTGATGGGGTAGCAAATGGTGTATTCGGCCCTGGTACCCAAAGTTCTCTCAAAAGTCACGTACTTCAAGTGGGCAGCACTGGTATCTGGGCTCAGCTGTTCACAGCAGCGATGATTCTCAATAAACGAAGTGTAGCGTTTGGATCTTTTACAGCAGAGGTCTCAACAGCTGTTAGTGCATTCCAGACATTCGCTAAGCTTCCCACAACGGGTAAGGCTGATTTTGCCACATGGAGCTCTTTGCTTGTTTCCTATGGAGATCAGAGCAGAGCAGGTTCTGCGTGCGATGGCGTTACTAAAATTACTGATGCCAGAGCTAAAGCTTTATATGCGGCAGGGTATAGATATGTAGGACGTTATCTGTACAATCCTTCTACAAAGAATCTCTTAGAAAAGCAAATACAACCTGGGGAACTTGCTACGATTGCATCAAATGGTTTGAGATGTTTCCCTATCTACCAGACTTTTAATAACTCTGTAGACTACTTCACCCCTGCTCAGAATGCTGAAGATGCAACTTTCTGGGCTAAGAAATTTGGTTTCAAAGACGGAACGATAATCTACTTCTCGGTTGATTATGATGCTTTAGACGGTGAAGTCACCTCTAATGTTCTTCCGTATTTCCGAGCAATCAATAATGCGCTTCTTTCAAGTTCGGGTTACAAGGTGGGCATATATGGTGCCAGGAATGTCTGCCAAAGAGTTTTCGATGAAGGGCTCTCTTCGACTAGCTTTGTGTGTGATATGTCAAGCGGCTTCTCAGGTAACTTAGGGTACCCTTTACCCACAAACTGGGCTTTCGATCAGATTGATACAGTAAGTGTTGGAACTGGTGACTCTTTGATTGAGATTGATAAGAATATCTCTTCAGGTCGAGATATTGGGCAAAATACCTATAACCAAACTTCTGTTTCATCAAAACTTGATGTTTTCTTTAACGAAAAACTATATAAAGATGCGCTACTAAAAGATTTACAAAAATATCTAGTATCCATTGGAGTGCCTGAAACTGGGGGTGATGGTTGGACAGACAGAGATTGGGCTACTTTAGATGGAGTGACTACCACCATGGCCTTTAACCGCATCCTCTCAAAGGATATTTTAATTACAAATCTAGCTCGAGAGCTGGGTATCAGAAAGGCCTTGATACAAGCCCCGGTTCTTTGGGAGTCACGTAAGTGGAATCCTACTGATATCGCAGCTGACGATGCAGTCATCGTGGGTGCCAAAAGTGAGTCGTCAACCGGATGGGGACAAATTTTTGCATCTTCAGCAATATCTGGGTGGAATTATTGTGTATCTAAGAAAATAATAAACGGTAATTTGTTCGATCCAGTAAAAGACTTAAGAACTGTTTGGTTTAAATTAAAAGATGATATTGATTTTAATATTAAATGTACTGCATATTTGCATTTTTGGGATGCGAACGATATTGGTGTTCCCAGACCTAGTCTCTCCATGAAGCCAGCGGATATTCAAGCGCTCATTGGACGCTATAACGGAGTCGGACCTAAGGCCGAAGTGTACTCTAAAGAAGTAAAAGGCGTTTATGATGTTCTGGAAAATTATAATACTCTTTGCCGAGGCTAATTCGCAATGAAAATAAGATATTCTTTAGGTTGGGTATTAGGAAATATAGCTTCCAGCTTATTACTCATTGTTCCATCTTTTATACTAGTCCAGTATTATATAGAATATATTGGTCCTTTGAATAATTACTATGTGTCCGACAGGTTAGAGAATCCTGTTTTATATATTTTTGTATTCTTCTTACCCTCTCTCCTCTTGGCAGTAAGTGTTTTTTACATCGCCAATAGAAAAATTTATAAAATATATCGAAATTTATTCATAAAACTACTGGCTTATATAATTTTTCTAGCTCCCTCAATTTTTCTTATTTGTAAAGGTGTTGCAAGTGTTTATTAAATATTTAGATCGTAGACAATTTATTGCGGGTTCATTGACTGTTGCAATATGCCCAGTTGTTTCTTCTCAACCCCCTGCTCAGGCGAGCCAGTTAAATCAAGATAATTATGAATTTTCGCTCAATGGATGGCCCGTGCAAAATCCAGCTGATGGTGTTTCATCCATTGAAAGATGTGTTATTTCAGGGATCAGTTCCAGTTGCGAGATGAGAATCGGGGATGTGAACATCATTCTTTCGGATTTGGTGCGTCAGATGCATTACCGAGTGAAAGATATTAAACCCGGGGAAATTTCGGGATGGAAAGCTAAAACCGAAGAGGCGATTCAAACCCCTTACTCTAATTTATCATCCGGTACTGCGCTTCAAATCCGACCTTCTATGCCTATTGACTCCTATTTTGCATATGAAATTAAGATAATTCAAGAAGTACTCAAAGACTATGAAGGGATAGTTTCTTGGGGTGGGGATATGACTAATAAAGATGAGTCTCTCTTTTATATAAATGCCTCACCTGAGGACCCTCTGTTTTTAGAAGTTGCTGAAAAAGTAAGGGTGAGAAACTTTGCAGACGTGAGAATTAATTAATTCCCAACTCAGAGGCTTATTCCTAAAGGGTGGCCCCAACTAAACATCGGCCCCACCAGTGGCACAATGAGAGTTAAATCTTCGACTAAATAAACTCAGCCAACCAGAGAAGACCATTGCCACACCAGCGTACAACCGGCCTCATCCACCAGCAATTTACCAAGCTGCTCACAGCCCTCACCCACCACATCACCTGGGGCAAGCCAGGCAGCAACCCAACAGTACTCACCCTGCCTCAAGCTCAGAAAGCGACTCTGCTCTATCATCGGAATAACATAACCGAAGAGCTCCTTGCGGAACTGTTCAACACCTCCCCGCCGACCATCTCTCGGACCATCATCACTCTTGAATAAGCTTTGAAGAAAACCCTCTCTCCGATGGTCAATTCTTTGCAGCAGGAATTGGGGCCAGTTATATGATTACGGGCGGAATTCCTCTACCTATTTAAATTATTATTCATTCATTATATAAAGAGGCTTATTCATAAGGGGTAAAAACCAGGAACCCGCCACCAACTAGACAACGGTCCCACCGAAGGCAAA
>NZ_JBHUCN010000015.1:0-228699 GCF_042677725.1 Rothia amarae | reverse complement strand
GTGCTCTCAAAAAAATACTCCCCACTAGTTAGAAACTGATTTCTCAGTCCAACTAATGGGGAGCAGTTCAAACGCTCGGGGGCTCCAACAAATCCGCTTCTCAAGTGGTGGAGTGACTACTTTGAAGAAGTGATGAGGGGACTATTTACCGGTAACAGCAGAGTAGTCGTAGTACATGTCCCAACGCTCTTCAGCGGTGAGATCGGGGGTCAAGAAAATCTGCTTGAAGTTTTTGACGACCTTGTCAGAAACAGTCTGAACTTTGCTTGCCTTAGCTGCTGATTGTAGGAAGAACATCATAACCTCTGTTCATGTGGGGGATGCCGCCGGGGAGCGGCAAGGGGATAAAAACGGATTTATATAAACTTTACAAGTAAAGCTCTTTTGCTGTGATTCAAGAGTAACTTATCTTAAGAAAACTCGTCCCACAAGTAGGGGACAAGGCTATTTTTATTCTTACCTTGCAAAGAAATTTTAGGGGACAAACCCAACAAATTGCAGACCAATTTTGCGATTCGACCCCTAATCCAATCCCCAAAATGTAATCAAATTATTTATATATACAAATAAGCTGGGTCTAATTGGGCATGATAGGTTTCTCACTGCCCGTCCGAACCTCAGCGGTACTCGTAATAGCAATCCCAACGCTCTTGAGGACTAAGCGACGGAGTAAGAAACATCTGACGGATTACGCGCTGCCAGGAGTTCGCGGTTTTCTTGAAAAAATATTTTGAAAATTGCACTTTTATTTCCTTCGTGGTTCACCGTATAGGCCCAAGACCTTGACAACACTTACTCTGCACGCGCCGGTTAACCAGGAAGTAGAACACGGATGAATAGGTGGTAAATCTCGCCTCAATTCTGGCTATCCACTAAATAGCGGTAACAGTCAGTAATTCTCTGCCGCCACCATTCATTCTTTTCAGCGGAAACCGCCAAAATTTGCAGAAGTTTTTCATCGGGAACCACCGGGCGCACTTTCAATACACCGTTCTCCGCAACCAACGAGTGCTCCACTGTATCCTGAGTCATCAACGTCACCGTGCCCAGGCCGCACCCAAAGGGCAGTTCTGGTAAAGACGCCGCCAATGCCGCGCCCGTCCGAATCCCCACCGAGCTCTCTAAAGCCGAGGAAACAACCGCAGGTAAGCCTGATCGCTCTACTACCGCAAGCGCCCGGCGAACCCCACCTAAAGGAGCCGCTTTGATAATAATGACGTCAGCTGCCCCCAAACGGGCCACCTCCAAGGGGTCCTCAGCCTTGCGGACAGATTCATCGGCGGCGATGGGTACAAATATTTTCTTCTCATGTAACCGTTCTCGCACCCGAGCCAACCCCTGAACAGATTCGACCGGCTGCTCCGCGTAGAGGAGGTCAAATTCCTCCATAGCGCTCAAAGCAGTTACTGCCTGATCTTCGCTCCACCCTCCGTTGGCGTCCACCTTCAGACGGGCGGCTGGCAGGTGTTGAGCCACTGCGCGCAGCCTCGCGACGTCGTCCTGCAGACTCTGCCCCGTTTCCGCGACTTTAACTTTCACCTCACGAATCTCGCCCTTATAGCGCCCCAAAATGTCAGGAACCTGTGCGGCCTCGACTGCTGGGACGGTTGAATTGAGAGGAATTTCCGTTCGGACGGCCTCTGGAAAACCCAGCCAGGCACTCTCCACAGCGCTCGCGAGCCACGCCGCAGATTCTTCAACAGAGTATTCGAGGAAGGGAGCAAATTCTCCCCACCCGGCAGGCCCGTGAAAAAGAGCCGTTTCTCTCACCTGAACGCCACGGAACTTGACGTTCATAGGTATCGAGCAAATTCTCACGTTCTCCAGGACCTCTTGAAGGGAAGGAAGCTGTTGACCATCGAAGAAGGGAGGAATTGAAGTCTTCATAGCTTCCAATGTACTCATCTCCCTCAAAAACTCAGAAAATCTGTGGTTACACTGATTTCTCTCAGCAAACGCACAAGACTTTCTGCCAAAATATCTGTGCAGAGGAATTCGTGTTTCAATGTTGCGCTCGAGATAGAAAGGCAGTTCAGACGTTCCATGATTCATCGAACCGGCGAACAGCCGAACAATCAGCTCTCCACATCACCGGCAAACGCCTGGAAGAGTACAACTATCGAGAACAGTACCCATGCTCCGGTTTCAGTAGTGGAACCTGAAAACGAGGAACGCCCCTCCCCCCTAGGTCAGCTCTCCCCTAAGAACATTCGCAGAACCCGCCCCACTTTCTGGGCTCTCATGCAACATATTTTTGCTATCTTCTTGCTCAGTTTCATGTTGCTGGTGGCAGTCGGTTTCTACATCCAAATACCCGTCGGTCAGCAGCTCGATGAGATTTCTTTCAACGAATTCTCATACCAGTTCCTAGGCTTACAAAACCAGACCCTGCAATTACTTGATTTGATTCCAGCGATCGCCGGGGTGCTGGCAGTGGTAGGAATTATCTTTGTTCTCCTGTGGAAACACCGCTTTGTACCTGCACTCGTTGGTCTAGGCGTTGCCCTCTGCGCGAACATTTCGGCACAGGTCCTCAAAAACCTTGTTATTTCTAAACCAAATTTTGGAATCCAAGAAGCAGCGCTCAACTCGGCACCTTCAGGGCACACTACTTTTGCTGCAGCAGCCGCAGCAGCTCTCTTTATCGCCTCTCCCAAGAAGTTGCGCCCCGCCGTCGCGCTCCTCGGAGCAGTCATCTCTTTCGCCGCGGGTTTTTCCACCATCATCAACGGATGGCACCGCCCAGCCGACGTCATAACAGCCATCATTCTGACTTCCATCTGGACAGTTATTGGGCTGACAATCCTACGCTTTCTACGATCTGAAGAACTCGATCTCAGCAATACGCAGCGCACAGGACTCATCTTGATTCCGCTTCTGAGCATTAGCGGCTTCTTCCTGGGATTCTGCTCCTTAGCCCTTTACTTAGTCACCTTCTATGACCCCATCCCCGGAGGCGCGCTGATGGCAGCCATCTGCATGATTCTCGCAATTCTCGCCTTCACAACCTCGCTCCAAATCGGTCTCCTGCGAGCGCGCAACAAACAGCGTTCCGCCTACACCAAAATTTGGACCTACTAGAAGAACATCAAAGTTTCAGATTATTAAAAACAGGAAGCGGTAGATAACTCAACGCTATCTACCGCTTCCTGTATATACCTGTTTTATATTTTAGAGCGCGCGCCCAATAGTAATTGGCCCGGTAAGGCCCGTAGGTGCCTCATCGAATTGTGCAGTGGAGAGCCCTTGCCCTTCTTTCTCCTGTTTTTCCAGCCATTCCAAGCGGTCTAGAAGAATACGGGTAGAGCCACCGGTGTAGGGCAGTTTGTACATGGCAGCAGTTGCTGGTTTGACGTTTCCTGTACGAGTGGAGGCTTTAATAATATCAATGGCTTCTTGCATCGTATCTGCCATGCGGGTAATGAAACTACGCTCTACCGGCACACCATGACCCGGTACAAAAACACGATAGCGATCAAGACCTGCCAAATCGTGCAAAGTAGAGACCCATGATTCGGGGTAAGAATCATCAAATGCGGGATCGGAACCCTGTTCCACTAAATCACCGCAGAATAGAACATCGTCGACTCCCACCAATACATCAGAGTCTGTGTGAGCAAGACCGAGGTAGAACAAGGTCACTGCCCGCTCCCCCAGCTCAACGCGAGTAAACGACGCGCGGGTGCCGTCTCCCGGAAGAAAACGGTGCGGAATGACGAGGTGGGTGTTAGGACCTTGAGCATGAGCCATCTCAGGTTCAAGAACTTCCACATACGAACGTTGCTGATCGCCATAAAGCTCAATAGCTCGAGCGGCACGAGGGTGTGCCCAGAATTCGGTGGTGCCGTCTGCTTCAAAGACAGCATGACCCATAAAGCGGTCAAAGTGAGCGTGAGTAGTAACTACAGTCAGAGGAAGCTCGGTAATTCGACGAACGGCGCGTAGAACTTCAGCGCCCTGTCTAGGACCGGCGCCGGTGTCTACGACCATAGCTTTGTCTGCGCCCACAATAAGCCCAGTATTCAAACGATAGTTATCCGTACTAATCAGATAGACGCCGTCTGAAATTTCGATTGTTCGTGCCATATATATAAAGGTACTGGAAGTTCAGCCATTCCACCCTATATTTCAAGTATTGAGAGAGTGTTGCGTTACGTTTCACACCGTATTTTCGCCGTTCATCTGACGTTTTTGCCGCCATCCCCTACCATGGAAAGAGTGATTATTTCTTCCAGTGTTGCCCCCCAGTTTCCCTCCGATGCGCCGGTCGTTGGTCGCTATGCTCCCTCGCCTTCGGGGGATTTACACCTGGGTAATTTGCGCACGGCGTTGTGGGCGTGGCTAGAGGCTCGCAGTTCAGAGGGAAAGTTCGTCATGCGGGTGGAAGATTTAGATCGGGTGAAAAAGGGAGCCGCCGAGCGTCAGCTAGCAGATTTGCAGGCGTTGGGAATTGATTGGGACGGCGAGGTGCTGTACCAAAGCACTCGCATTGCTGCTTATCAACAGGTGGTTGAGGAGCTAACCGCTCAAGGGCTTACCTACGAGTGTTTTTGCACGCGCAAAGAAATTCAGTCGGCAACCAGTGCTCCTCATGCGGCGCCCGGGGCGTATCCTGGCACCTGCCGTAATCTCAGTGAGGACGAGCGTTCGCGGCGTCGTCAAGACCGCCCCGGTGCGATACGTTTGAGAGCGCAGATGCGCGAATTTACTGTGGTGGATGATATCGCCGGTGAATTTACTTCGGACGTCGATGATTTTGTATTGCTGAGAAATGATGGGACGGCAGCGTACAATCTGGCTTCAGTACTTGATGACCGATATCAAGGTGTTACCCAGATAGTTCGCGGAGACGACCTTTTGTCTTCTACGCCGCGCCAAGCATACTTGGCTAATCTCCTAGGTTTTCCTGCCCCCAGGTACCGTCATGTGCCTTTGGCTCTGAATGGAAAAGGGGACCGGCTCGCTAAACGTGATGGAGCGGTCACCCTTGCTGAGATACGAGACCGGGGAGTAAAAGATGCTGAAGTTCTCGCACTGATTGCTGCTTCATTTCCCCTAAAAACCATCGAAAGCGACGGCACAGCGCGTTTTCCCTCATCGGCGGCAGAAATGCTCGATGTCTATCAAGATTCACAGCCCAGCAATACCCCCTGGACTGTTCAGGATGAAATTTTGAAAGGAGTAACTATAGGTGACTAAGTTCAGCATTGCGAGTTTCGCACAGACCATCCCGGCTCATCATCGAGGTACTGCGGCATTTATCCTAGTAGTTCTGGGATCTTTAGCCATTCAAAGCTCCACCGCATTGCTGTCCCACCTTTACACCGATTTTTCTCCCCTGTCCGTTGCTGGATTACGCATGGGAGCTGCAGCCCTCATCCTTGCATTGCTGGTACGCCCCAACCCTCTAGCGCTCAAAAAAACGGACTGGCCCCAGGTACTGATTTACTCGGTAGTTGTCTGTCTGATGACCACCGGCTACTTTCAGGCTATTAAATATCTGCCGCTGGGAATTGTCGTCACCATTGAATATCTGGGTGCCTTCGGAGTATCCCTCTTGGGTGTTCGACGATTACGCGATGGCTTGCTCTCCATCGGCGCCCTGGTAGGAGTCATTCTTATTGCCGGACCCACTTTTGAGCTATCACATGCCGTGGGCTATCTCTATGCAGCGCTCAGCGCAGTGTCCATGGCAGGCTACACCCTTCTCTCTGCACGCATGGGCAATGGTTCCCCCGCCGTTGCAGGGCTCAAAGGTCTCACGCTCTCCATCTGCTGCGCGTCCCTTATTTTTGCCCCTTTTTCCATACCTGCCATTCCGCATTTAGACACCGACGCCTGGATGCGAGTATTTGCCGGGGGACTTTTAGGCATTGCCTTTGCTTACTCAGCCGATGCGCTTGCCGGTCGCCTCACGTCAGCGGCAGTCATTGGAGTGCTCTTTAGCCTAGATCCGGTCAACGGTGCGCTGATTGGGCTGATTCTTCTCGGAGAAGTCTTGCCGCTCTGGTCTTACCTGGGTATTTTGCTCATTGCTGTCTCAGGCGCCGTCCTGGTCTGGCAAACCAACCGGTCTGCAATCAAACTCAATACGAACACTGCGATGCTAGATGCCATCGTCTCCACTAAAACGGGGCAGTTTCCTCAAATCTCTCCCCCTGACATCAAGAAGTAGTTAACTGTTTGCATAAGTTATTCTTATGCAAATAGTTTTCGAGCCGTTCATCAGAATTTTGATTGTAACTTAGCTCAACAGCTATTATTATGAACATCACACTTCCTTCCGCTATATCGCTATAAGGGGTTCTTTTGAGCGACCAAGCTTTTCAGATAGCCGCTCTCGCTATCTACTTCCTGGCAATGATTGCCATTGGCCTCTGGGCTAAGACCAAGAATAATAATCTCGACGACTACATTCTGGGCGGGCGTTCGCTCTCCCCCACTACCGCAGCGCTTTCAGCCGGTGCCGCAGATATGTCCGGCTGGCTCCTCATGGGTTTGCCCGGTGCGCTCTACATCACCGGTTTAGCCGAAGGATGGATGGCAATTGGCCTGACCATCGGCGCATGGACCAACTGGAAAATTGTGGCACCCCGTTTGCGTAGCTACACGGAAATCTCCCACAACTCGTCTACCGTTCCCGTCTTCTTTCACAACCGCCTACGGGATAACACCAAGATTCTGCGTATCCTCACGTCACTGATTACCCTGGTTTTCTTCACCTTCTACGCCTCCTCGGGCATGGTAGCCGGCGGCGTCTTTTTCCAGTCAACGTTCGGTCTTCCTTACATCTGGGGTATGTTGCTCATCGCGGGCGTCACCTTGCTCTACACCGTTTTCGGCGGATTCCTCGGAGCTTCTTACACCGATATGGTGCAGGGACTTCTCATGTTG
The DNA here is from genome assembly GCF_042677725.1 of Rothia amarae. NCBI lineage: Bacteria > Bacillati > Actinomycetota > Actinomycetes > Micrococcales > Micrococcaceae > Rothia > Rothia amarae. Next base: position 221,805 of record NZ_JBHUCN010000015.1, on the reverse strand, counting down.
GCGGCTCTTATCATTCTGCCCATCATGGCGCTGTTCTATGTAGGCGGCCCCACTGGTGCCGTAGATACTATCCGCGAAGTCAACCCCAACGCTCTCTCCCTGTTTACAGGAACCACCTTCCTAGGCATTATTTCCACCGCCGCATGGGGCTTGGGATATTTCGGTCAGCCTCACATCATTACCCGCTTTATGGCGCTCCGCTCCGTATCCGACGCCAATACCGCCCGTCGCATTGGCATCAGCTGGATGGTGCTGACGGTCGTTGGTGCTTGCTCAGCAGGTCTCATCGGCATTGCTTTCTTCGCCCGTCACCCCGACGCAACGCTGACCGATACTAAGAACGCTGAATCGGTCTTCCTTGATCTCTCCCAACTACTCTTGCACCCCTTCATCTCGGGCTTCATTCTGGCAGCGGTGCTAGCAGCAATCATGTCCACCCTCTCCTCCCAACTGGTCGTCTGCTCCTCAGCATTGGCAGAAGACATCTATGGGGCCTTCAGCTCGAAAAAACTTAGTGATACCCAGGGGCTATGGCTCGGACGTATCGGCGTACTGGTTATTGCTTTCATTGCTGCACTTCTGGCAAGCGACCCCGAAAGCTCCATCCTCGAACTCGTTTCTTTCGCTTGGGCAGGTTTTGGTGCGGCTTTTGGTCCCATCGTTTTGCTCTCCCTCTACTGGAAGAAGCTCACCAACTGGGGCGCGATCGTTGGTCTGGTAGCTGGAACTCTCACCGTCTTCATCTGGGGCAATATCGAATCCCTTCACTCCACCATGTATGAAATCGTTCCCGGTTTTATCGTGAACTTCATTCTTTCCATCGTGGTTTCCTTGGTGACCTATAAACCCAATGCCGAGATTGAAGCGGAGTTCGACGCCGCCGTCCACGCCGTAAAAACTCGGTAGGTAGAATTGTCGCTATGACTATTGAGCTTCCCGAAAAAGTTTCTGACATTTTCGACCCCAACCAGTGGCGCGTGGTGGAAGGTTTTGAAGACTTTCAAGACATCACCTACCACCGCCAAGTAGAACGCAACGAATCGGGCGAAATTCTGCGCGATTTGCCAGCCGTTCGTATCGCCTTTGACCGCCCCGAAGTACGAAATGCTTTCCGCCCCGGCACCGTAGATGAGCTGTACCGCGCACTTGATCATGCCCGCATGACCTCCAGTGTGGGCACGGTTCTCCTCACCGGCAACGGGCCGTCCGCGAAAGACGGTGGTTGGGCATTTTGCTCCGGCGGCGATCAGCGAATTCGCGGTCGCGATGGCTACCACTACGCTGAAGGTGAGACCGCGGAGACGATTGACCCAGCACGCGCTGGTCGTCTCCACATCCTAGAAGTTCAGCGACTCATTCGCACCATGCCTAAGGTGGTAATCGCACTCGTTTCAGGGTGGGCAGCAGGAGGCGGGCATTCGCTCCACGTGGTTGCTGACCTCACTATTGCTTCTGCCGAATTTGGTAAGTTCAAACAGACTGACGCCACCGTAGGTTCTTTCGACGCCGGTTACGGTTCAGCTTTACTTGCACGCCAGGTGGGACAGAAGTTTGCCCGAGAAATATTCTTCTTAGCCAAAGAATACGATGCTCAGCGCATGTATGAGATGGGAGCGGTCAACGAGGTCGTTGCCCATGCGGACCTTGAAAAGAAAGGGCTGGAATACGCAGCTCACATCGCACGCCAGTCACCGCAGGCCATCCGCATGCTGAAATTCGCCTTCAACCTGCCAGACGACGGCATGGTAGGTCAGCAGGTCTTCGCTGGCGAAGCCACGCGTATGGCTTACATGACCGATGAAGCGGTAGAAGGTCGCGATGCTTTCTTACAGAAGCGTAATCCGCAGTGGGAACAGTACCCCTACTACTTCTAAAACCTCTCTGATACAAAGAAGGGCAACCGAGATTATTCGGTTGCCCTTTTTGTCGCAGAAGACCTTATTTAAAAAGAATTACTGACGGCCGCCCCGTCTCTGCCATTCTGCACAGCGTCGGCAAACATTCCTTCTCGCATGGTTCGCTGACGCTCACAAATGCGATTCATGCCAGACCCAGCCAGTTTGCCTCTCGCTGTGCAGCATGCCCGAAGTATCGTACGAAGAGTCATCTACCAGGAACTAGAACTTCTTTTTTCTCGTTATCTTCAGGATAAAGTTGAAGCATCATGACTTTAGAGCACCCCATTTTTGACCCGCAGAATCTTCAGCCCTTTTCTGCCCCAGCTGGCCTCCACCGGCACGCGATAACGGTGGGGCAAAATATTCCTTCTGACATCTCAGGAATGCTCCGCACCTTTGAGAAGTTGCTTGCTCACCCCAGCGAGGACGCTGCGCTCGTCGTCGCTACCTCCGGCTCAACAGGGGTGCCCAAGAAGACGGTACTTTCCTCCCGTGCCCTCACCGCCTCAGGCAGAGCTACCGAAGAATTTTGTGGAACGCAGCATGCGCAATGGATGTTGGCGCTCCCGGTGCATTATGTGGCAGGTGCCCAAGTGCTTGCCCGCTCAGTCCTAGGAGGTACGACGCCGGTCGTCACTTCTTCCATCACACGCGGGGAACATTTCACCCCGCAGTCTTTTCTTTCAGCGGCAGAAAAGATGAGTGGTGGCCCACGGATGCTTTCCTTTGTGCCTACTCAGCTTCATACACTACTGGAAGCCGCCGAAACCCAACATGCCGTCTTAGAAGCTCTTCAGTCTTTCGACGGGATCCTCCTCGGAGGAGCATCCGCGTCCGCAGCGTTACTGCAACAGGCTGAAGAAAAGAACCTGAAGGTGTACACCACTTACGGTTCGGCGGAGACCTCAGGAGGCTGCGTTTACAACGGCAAGCCCCTCCCCGGCGTCTCTATTCGGATAGAAGAAACAAACGAGGGTACAGCGGGGCGCATCTGGCTCGGTGGAGATATGGTGGGTAGCGGCTACCTGAACGACCCGCACAGAACTCAAAAACATTTCTTCTTCGATTCAGCCGGGCTGCCCTGGTACCGCACCGACGACGTCGGCGCCTTCTCTCGCGGTCAGCTGCGAGTAGAAGGTAGATCAGACGATATCATCATCACCGGTGGGGTAAAGGTCTCTCCCGCCCCCATAGTGCAACAGCTCGAAAAACATCCCCTGGTTCGCGAAGCATTCGTGTGCGGCATCCCCGATGCTAAATGGGGATCCGCTGTGGTTGCAGCAGTCAACGTGCGCGAGAAAACAAGTTCGTTTGACGGCGAAATATCCGCTCTCATTGAACAGCTAGATCCTGCCCAGCGCCCTAAGCACCTTGAAGCGCTAGATACTTTCCCTCAGCTCTCTACCGGCAAGCCCGACCGTAAAAAGCTTGCCGCACTGCTTGCCGTTGCCGCAGGGAAGTAGTGCTCTACTCCTCACACCGGGGCAGTCGAGGAAGCCTGCGGCCCGTGTGAGAGAATAAAGTTTGCTTGCTCAAGTTTTTGGTTCGTAGAAAGAAGAGTTCTGTGGCTACACCCGCTCAATGGATTGAAGGAGCGCGCCTACGCACGCTCCCCCTTGCGATTGCTCCCATTATCGCAGGCTCCGCAGCGGCATATTCCTGGGGCGAGTTCAAACCTTTCCGCGCATTCCTAGCTTTTTTGGTGGCTTTTTTTCTGCAGGTGGGCGTCAATTACGCCAACGATTATTCCGATGGGGTAAAGGGTACCGACGAAGTTCGAGTAGGCCCGCTCCGCCTCGTGGGCTCTGGCGTGGCAAAACCATCTCATGTTAAAGCAGCTGCTTTTCTCTGCTTTGGTTTGGCAATGCTTGCCGGTCTAGGGCTGGTCGTTCTTGCCCAGCAATGGTGGTTCCTAGCCATCGGCGCTTCTTCTGTTTTCGCGGCTTGGGGTTATACCGGCGGCAAGCACCCCTACGGATACATGGGGTTGGGTGACATCTTCGTCTTCATCTATTTTGGTCTGGTAGCTACCCTGGGGACTCTCTTCACTCAGACTGCTCACCTCACACTCGAAGGCTGGGTCTTTGCCCTCGCTCTGGGCCTTTTCTCCTGCGCCCTGCTCATGGCAAATAACGTGCGTGATATTCCCACCGACCGAGAAGTCGGTAAATTGACGATGGCAGTACGGTTGGGTGATACGTGGTCCCGTCGCGTCTACGCCATCGAGATGCTTCTGGGGCTTTTCCTCACCGCCCTCCTTGTGCCAGCAAATCCCTGGTATCTGCTGGTATTCATCTTGCTGGGTCCCATCCTGCATTCGTGCTTTGTGATGCTTTCTGGCAGCAACGGTAAAGCACTGATCCCCGTTCTCAAACAGGCGGGGCTGGTTGCTATGGCATATTCTCTGTTGGTTGCTGTAGCTGCATATCTAGGCACCTTTGACATCTTTACTCCCGAGTCAGTGCCTTTCCTCGGCTACTAACACTTGGATGTCTGGGGCGAGGAGTTCGCACTGCATTTCCCTGCTTAAACACTAAAGAGCATTCCATCTGGAATGCTCTTTTGCTATATCTGAACAGAATCTTAGAAGTCGATTCCTTCTTCGCGGCGTTTCTGTTCAGCGTATTCATCTTCAATCTCAGTATCTTCTGCGACCGCTTTTTTCTGAGGGGTGTCCTTGCGACGCTTAGAAAACCATCTCTGCATATCTTGACCAGCGGCGACGTGCAACTTGGGAAACGCCAAATAGGAGACGGCGAAGGCAATGAGTATGGCAAAGACTCCCGAAAGAATCAAGCCCACGTTGAGCCACATGCACAGAAGAAAGACAACGATCATCAGACCGAAACGAAGCAAAGAATACTTGAGAAAGTTCACCAGACCAGTCTAGCGAACTTTGGGTCGAGAAATAACGTGCTTCCCAGTAGCTTTCTGCGAAAACCACGCTGACCCCGCTCCCGGTGCAAGCCATTGCTGAGCGAGAAATTAGGGCACAAATGGGTGCTGGCATGAAAGAATTTAGACATGATTCGAGCAATGATGATTATCGGTGGCGGAGCACTCTTAGTGGCGCTCATTATTTATGCGCTCATTGATTGTGGGCGCACCGACCGCTCCCAAGTTCGCGGAGTTCTCAAACCTGCTTGGATACTGCTCATCATCATTTTCCCAGTCATAGGAGCCCTGCTCTGGCTTTTCTTGGGTAAACAGCGCAGGCCCTCAACGAGCTTCGGGCCGGTGACACCTCAGCCCCGTCAAGCTCCAGACGATGACGCCGAATACCTCAAATTCTTGGATGCGCGGGCCAAGCGGGAGGCCGAATCCCGCCGTCGAGAAGAAGAACGGGAAGCGGAACTGAACGCCCAGCTCGATGAAGAATTACGCAAGATGCGCCAGCAACGGCACAACAGGAACGAAGAGGGTGAGAACCCTCCCTCCCTCTAAATTCCTTTTATAGGTAAAAAAAGCGCGAGTTTTCAAAAATATTATTTTGAAAACTCGCGCTTTTGCCATATTTAGCTACGAAATTTTAGAGACCCGAGTAGCTGTGCAACCCCGAGAAGAAAACGTTCACAATCGTAAAGTTGAAAACGATGCACAGGTAGCCTGCGATAGAAAGCCACGCCGATCGAGGGCCGGCCCAACCGCGCGTTGCACGAGCGTGCAGGTAGGCGGCATAAACAACCCAAATGACGAACGTCCAGACTTCCTTAGTATCCCAGCCCCAGTAGCGTCCCCACGCTTTCTCTGCCCAAATAGCGCCGGCGGCGAGAGTGAAGGTCCACATCACAAAGCCCACAGCGTTCAGGCGGAAGGCAAAGTTTTCCAGTGCCTGAGAGGAAGGAACCAAGCGCATGAAGTTCAGCTTGGACCCCTTGCCTGAGATGATGTCACGTTCTCGGCGGGTCTGGATGAGCTGCAAAACTGCCATGGCAAAAGTAATAGTAAAAATGCCTGATGCTAAAACCGCAATCGAAACGTGAATAACCAACCAGTAAGACTGCAGAGCGGGCTTGAGATGACCCACAGGGGTGGGGAAGCCGATGGTCGCCGCCGTCATCATGGTCAGTGCCAAACCTGAAACCAAGACACCGACGAACCTAAGATCACGGAAAATCAACGAGATGAGGAAAACCACCGACACCACAAGAGCACCGGTAGTGCAGAACTCATACATGTTTCCCCAGGGAACACGACCTGCTGCGAAGGCACGAGACAGAACACCCGCCAGGTGAATCACAGCGCCCAGAATCATCACAGCAACCGCAATGCGCGCAGCAGTACGCTTCTGGGTACCGCTACCCCACATCATGGACGAGTCGGCAACTTCGCCCTCTAGCATTTCTGCCGCAGACTTATTGAACCCCAGACCGCGAGCACCAGTACCCTGCTCGTTGCTGACGAGCCTGCCCTCATTTTTGTTGGCACTTCGAGTGCCGGATTTTGCAGTTGAACCCACTCCAGCACCGACTAGCTGAGCTTTACGGGCAGGAGTCTTCTTCTCAACGTTTTGCGATTCCAGGCGTTGGGTAGTGCGCGAATGCGCCGCAACGTCCCACGCGAAGGCGATGAAGGCAACCATGTAGGTCACCGCCGCCAAAAACATGAACAGCTCGCTCCATTGGGCGAGGGTTTGATTAAGCAATGTTTGTTCCTCCGAACAGCTTTTCTAGCTAAGCGTCGTCAGCTTCACTAAATTCTAGACCCCAGCGGGCCGCAAAGATATCGGTTAGTTTATCTGCTTCGTCTGCCAGACGTGGGTCTTCGCCGCGTGCGAGCAAACCATATTCGACTAGGAGATCTGAACCTGCGGATTGTGCGCGAACCCAGACACGACGTCGGGGAACGAAGAGGGAAATAATCAGACCGCAGAATGCCACGATAAAGGACCACAATACGATTTTCTTACCAGGGTCGTAGTGCACGTCTAATCCAACGTACCGCTTGTAACCTTCAAAAGTAACTTTGCCGTGCCCCTCGGGCAAATCTACGGTGTTGTTTGCGGCGTCCAGCACAATACCGTTACCTGTAGCCATCGTGTTGAGCGGTTTGAGCGTATTGGTATCGAGCACATAGACATTTTGCGGTCGGCCGCTGTCGAGCCCCAAATCGCCAGTGTAAGACTGCAGAACCAGCATGGGGTTCAAGGCTTCGGAATCGATAGAACGAGGGATGTTAGTTGTCGCATCCCGCTCACCAGTGGGCAAGAACATTCCAACAAACCCAAGTTGCCCGTTCTTTGCATCGGGGACTTTGAGCACAATTGAAGAAGTATATTTTCCATCAGAGGTCAGACCAACCACGGGACCTTCATAGGCAACTGAACCGTCTGAGTTTTCCACCTTAATGATGGGAGCGTAACCATTACCGGAAAGATAAAGATTCGTGCCGTTGACATTCACCGGATCGTTGACCTTCAGCGTTGCCTGGTCGGTCGTTCCGTCTGTCTCCTGGAAGGAGAGATCGGCGGTGTAGTCCAAATCATCGCCATAGGTGTGAGAGCCTTGCTGGCGATCGTATTCCACGTCGAACTTATTCAAAGTGACAGTGTAAGGATCTAGCCAGTCAGGATTGTAGTTAGTACCTGGTGTAAACGAGTCAAAGCTAATCAGTGAGTTGACAAAGGTGTCCCCCTCCACCAAAATCTTTTGTCCTCGGTACCCAAACAATGAACCTACAGCGACTCCGATGAGCACGCCAATCATCGCCACGTGAAAAATGATATTTCCAATTTCACGGATATAGCCGCGCTCAGCGCTAACCGAGTAAACGCCATCTATGCTTTGCACATCCACCCGGTAATGACGCTTTTTCAGAACCGCTGTAGCATCGGTAATCGCCTGTTCAGATGAGAGATCCTCCACTCCAGCTGATGAAGGAATGGTGAGAGTGCGGTGAACCGGCAAGCGATCGAAATTCTTGGGAGTCTTTGCAGGCTTCTTCCGAAGAGCTTTATAATGCTGATTCGCTCGAGGAATCACACAACCAATTAAAGAGATGAAAAGCAGAATGTAGATTGCGGCGAACCATACAGAACTAAAGACATCGAAGAGCTGAATTTTATCGGCGATAGGACCCCACGTAGGATGCGTCTCAATATAATCGCTCACCTTGGTGGGATCTTGAATACGCTGAGGGAAAATAGAACCGGGCACAGCCGCTACAGCCAGCATCAACAGCAAGAACAACGCAGTGTTCATCTTGGTGAGCTGAGTCCAAGCCCAGCGCAACATACCCATGGGCCCAAGCGCAGTCGCCGTCGTCTCTTTCTTCGCCATCGATAAGCTCTCTTACTAGATTGGAAGGGTGTAGGTCGGAAGGGTTGCTTGAACCCACGAAATAAGGGCAGTCCAGGCTCCGGTTGCCATCATGATACCGATGACAATAAGCACGAACCCGCCCACTTGTTGCAGAAGTCTGTGGTGGCGTTTAGCCCAGCCAAAGGTCGAAACGCCCCGGGTGATGCCTAGCGCCACTAACATGAACGGAATGCCAAGCCCCATGCAGTAAGCAAGAGTCAGCAAAATTGCTTTCACGCTATTGGAACCGTCGATGTACACCAGGGTTTGAACCGCTGCAAAGGTCGGTCCGATACACGGCGCCCAACCCAAACCAAACGTCATGCCAAGAATCGGCGCTCCCCATAGACCAGCCGGAGGTTTGCGCTCAATCTTTAGGTCACGCTGGAACCAGGACACCTTACCCATAAATACAAGGCCCATCAGAATAACCAAAAGACCAAGTATTACCTGAACCCAAGACTGCCCCCGTAACCAGGGAGCCGCCCCTAACTGAGCCAGCACCACGCTCATGAGCACGAAAATAGTGGAAAATCCAAGGATGAACAGAGCTATGCCAAGGATGGTACGGCGAGTGGGATGCCGCGCATCGCTACCGCTTAGACCCGATACATAACCAAGATAACCGGGCACAAGAGGCAGGACGCAGGGCGAGGCAAAAGAAACAAGCCCCGCCAGTGCCGCCAAGGGAACCGATAGCCACAGCGACCCATCGGTCACTACTTGACCAAAATTAAACACTCTTCGCCTGATCTTCCAGAAGGGTCTTCAGGATAGATGAATCAATTTCACCTAGAATGCGAGCGGCCACACGACCCTGGGCGTCCAAAATGAGCGTGGTAGGTACTGCTTGAGCGGGCACAAACTTCGAAAGATTGTAGAGTACCTTGCCATCGGCATCTTTAAAGCTCTTGTATTTAATCTTGAAATTGTTTTCAAAGGCTTCGGCGGTGCCCCTCTCATCGCGGACGTTAACGCCGTAGAACTGCACCTTATTTCCAAATTTCTCATGAAGTTCAACGAGATGAGGTGCCTCGGATCGACACGGGGCGCAGCCGGCGTACCAGAAATTCAGTAACGCAGGCTTACCGCGCAACTCTTCGGCGGTAATGGTCGAACCATCATAGAGAGTGCCCGTGAAAGAAACGGGCTGGCTACGCTCTTCCTCAGAATATTCAGTGACCGAGCCGTCCCCAGCAATATAGCCTTTAGAATCTCCAGCGTCTGCCTGGCTAGCCAGCGAATCATTCGATGAAGAGCAACCAGTCAAAAGCAGAGCAGTAGCAACTCCGGCGAGCGATAAGGCTTGCTTGCGGGAAAATCCGTGTAGCTCACGATCTGGACTTGAAAACGCAGGCATAAACACTCTCACAGTAGATAAAGGGCACAGGACAAAACTTAATTATGACCCGGGTAGCTGGATAACACCTGAGTACAGGGGCGCAGCCGGTTCTTTATAACTGATTTTAGGGCGTTGAGGTGACCACAAGTCATCGAATTCGAAGGTGGTGATAGATGCCAAATTACACTGGCGAGTACGGGGGTCATGGGGCAGGAACTTGCCCTCTGCTGATCTTCGTGCCATCCAAATAGGAAGCTGATGCGACACCACGATAGCTTCGGCTCCGCTCCCACCTCTAGCGAGCGCCTGAGCGCCGGCGTCCTTTATTGCCTCTGCCATCCGGTGAGCTTGATGAGTAAAAGGCTCCCCCCAGGATGGGCGCAGCGGATTCAGAAGATGAGGCCAATGGCGGGGGTTCTTCAAGATCTCCTCACGATTCACGTGCAAACCCTCAAAATGGTTATCTGCCTCAATCACACGCTCGTCCGGATGTCCTTCTAGTCCCAACAGCTCAGTAATTGGAGCGGCAGACTCACGAGTACGGGTGAGCGGTGACATCGCCAAATATACGATATTAGCGCCCTCATCCGACATACGTTTGAATTCCTCAGCACTCATTCGCACCATCTTCTGTCCCAGTGCGGAGAGATGGTATTCAGGCAAACGACCGTAGACAATCCGCTCAGGATTCTCTACTTCGCCGTGGCGCATAACGTGTACTTTGACGTGTGAAGAACTCATACTGACCAGTCTCTCAAATTGTGGCGAGCGTGCCCAGCCAAGAACGCAAGTTTATCTGAATCAAACTTACTTGTGTTTAGGCTGCGCGTTCCAGCTCAGTACGCAGAATTTTTGTGAGCCGACGGGCATTGATCTGCCAAAAATCTTTGGGCACGCCGTTGACGCGCACCACAGGTATTTCCGTATCATGAGCAGCTTTGAGCTCAGGATACTCATCCACGTTGATCTCCTCAAAGCCCAGCCCTAGCTCGGAGGTGACCCTGTCAACTACTTCCCGTGCATCGTCACAAAGGTGGCAACCCGGTCTGGTTAAAAGCGATACCTGAGGTATTTGCTGAGAATTCATACCCTCCAGTTTAGAGGGTTAAGTATTCGAGCCCCGCATTCCACGAAAGAATGCGGGGCTCGAAAAGCTGACAAGAATTTACTTCTTGTTGCGACGCTGGTGGCGGGTCTTACGGAGAAGCTTACGGTGCTTCTTCTTGGACATACGCTTGCGGCGCTTCTTGATAACTGAACCCATTGGATTCACCTCACTTAACAATTAACACCCAGCCACTTTGCCCGCTAGGGCGAGTAAAGCGTTAGCTAAGCCGGGTTGCGGTTTATACCGGTATAAACGCTTCATAAAAACCAAAATAGGCACAACAGTGCCTAAACGGTTGAAAAACGCTCTCTGTATAGCGTACAAGCAATCTTTGAATTTTCCGCATTCTGCTACGAAATGAGAGGATTTTCTCGTTCTGGGCGAAACCGGCAGGTCATCCCATCGCTAGCGTTTCCGCTTCTTTTTCTTCTGGCTCTTTTTATTAATCGTAAAAGAATCCGAGAGACTTGCCTGCTCTTTGACTTTCTTGGTCTTCGGATCTCTGGGGGTTTCGTCGATAATTTCTGGTGCGAGGTGATCTTCATTAGCAAAGACGTACCCCTCAGGAGCTTGAGGTTGCACTGGCTCCGGGAAATCTTCTCGTTCTGCGGAAAAATCCTCTGAGACAGTTTCCTCTGCTGAATATTCAGGGGAAACGTCTGTAGAAGAACCTGCAGGAGGTTCTTCCTCGACGGGAGTGTTGAGCTCTTCAGAGGTATTTTCTTCTTGCGAGTTTTCTTTCTCCTGCGCAGAAGTGCTGGCGTTGGAATTCTTGCCCAGCCCTAACCAGCCCCGGAGACGGCGCGGTTTTTTAGGAGTAGGGGTCTCAGCTTCAAGAGCCGGTTCCTCGGGCTCCACCTCCTGAGCCGCAACTGACTCAATCTGAGGCTCTTCTGGCGAAGAAGCTGCTACATTCCCTTCTTCACTTAGTTGCGCTATTCGTTGTAAACGCTCTTGCTCCGCTAATTCGCGTGCCTCTGCGGATTCAGGCTCGGAGGGAGTTGAAACGGCAGGCTGAGAACGATTAATAGGTTTAATGACGGTCGCATGAACCGCAGAACTCACCACGCCGCGACGCCGGCGAGAGGAACCTGCCGAAGACTTCTGGTCTGCAACTGCAATGAAATTTGCCGACGTGGTGGATCGCTGATGAGTAATCATTTCAGCGGATTCTGAGGTCTTGGCTGATTCGGCATCTTGAGCGGTCTCGCTATCTTCTGATTCCTCATTTTCAGCACTTCTGGGGGCTGAATCGACTAAAGAAGATCGGTGCTCGTAGGCCTGGCGATCACTTGCATGAGCGGGAGCCCCAATATTCTCTAATGCCTCAATAAGCGAGGATGCCACGGGAACTTCCCAATCCTGAGGAATCAGGTCGTCCTGCTCTACCTCCACAGGGGCTATGGACGCGCGGGTGCCGGGAAGATCGTTGACCACCTCGGTTGCCTCGTCCAAGTCTATGCCCGCTTCAGAATACTGGCGCTCTATAGTCGAAATAACCAGCTGGCTAGCCATTTCTACATCGCCAGCCTGCAACGCAGCCAAAATAGCCTGGTGTTCAGCTCGCAGACGAATAGCAGTAGCGCTCCACAGCGGAACTTTGCCCATAATCGACAGCAAATATTCGTAGATGGGTTCGCGCATTGAGGTCATCAGACCAGCCAGAAGCTGATTGCCTGAAAGCTTGGTGAGAGCGATATGAAAGTCAACTTCGTACTGGTGAAATTCTTGGGGCAAAATGCCCTCTCGTTGCATGCTTGTGAGAATGCTTTCAAGCTCCTCCAACACGGGGCTACTAGGAATAGCATGGCGCACAGCCCACGATTCCAGCAGGATACGAGTTTGCACAATATCGCGCATAGGATGACGAGAGCTCGACATATGTAGGCGCAAAGCCGGTGCGGCCGAGACAAAGGGCTCACTCACCAGACGAGCGATGATGGTCTTGCGCTTACCCTCGTAGAGTCGCAAAATACCCATAATTTCCAGCTGTTTTAGCGCTTCACGAGTACTGGAATGGCTGGCATGGATAATGTTGGCTAGTTTGCGATCATCGGGCAAATTTTGCCCTAGTTCAAGGCGACCCTCAAACAATTCAGTTTCAAGCCAGGTAAGAATTTTTCGGTTTACAGACATGAACGGCTTCTATAGTCTTTCCAGAAAAGAGGGTGGGTATTAGCGAGAACGACGTCGTCCCCAGCGAGAGAGCGTAGCGAACAATCCTCGATGTTCTTCCTCGCGGCGGGAGCTATCCTGCTCAGCGGCAGTCGGCAAACCGGGTAGCTCCTGAATATGCGGCGACGATTCTGGTGAAGATTCAGCAACGTGTGGCTCTTCCTCTAAGCCGTCTGAGCCGTGCTCATCCGCATCGAGGGCAGAAGCTGCAGGTGCTTCAACTTCTTCGAGTTCGCTGTCTTTTTGCTCCATCCCAGCGGTGTCTTCCTGCGGGGTAAGGGACAGATTTGTTTCTCGCGGCGTCTCTGCTTCTGGTTCTGGGTGAACACCAGGCTCAGCAGATTGGGAAGACTTGGGCACCTCTTCTGACACGGTTTTCCCTGGCAGAGCTTCCTGCGAAGTCTTCTCTGAAGGCTTCAAAGGAGTGAAAGGTTGCGGCACAAAAGGTTTGAGCGGGGAGAAGCTAATAGCAGCGCTGGAGTGTCTGGGCTGATGAGACACATACGGTCCCCCTTCTGCACCCATGTCGAATTGAGATCGCTCTGAAGGTTCGGCTTGCTGTGGCTCTTCGCGATTCTCAGGCACCTCGGCTTCAGCGGTAGGTTCTGAATCTTCAGCTAAGTCCGTACCAGTGTCTTCTGCAGTTTTTTCTACAGAAGCAGTCTGAGCGACGGGCAAGGGGGATTCGGGGATCTGTTCAACAGATTCGGGGGAAGCGTTGGTCTGCTCATCAGCGGAAGAAAGGCTCTCTATCCACAGCGAAACTTTTGCAAGTGGTGCTGGGGTCAGTGAATAGTAGCGCTTCTGACCGGCTGCTTGAGTCTCAACTAAACCGGCGGTTCGAAGAACTTTCAGGTGCTTTGAGACTGTGGGCTGACTGACTTCCAGCTCATCCACCAAATCACCTACTGCACGCTGCCCGGAAGACAAGGTGCGCAGAATTTGGCGACGAGTCGGATCTGCGATAACTGCAAAAACGTCATCAATCATAAGCACAATAATTACATATATACCCGACGGCGAATGCATAGACACTGCGAAGTTTCGAATTCTCCTTAAAGTTTTAGGAGAGCTCTCAGAATTGTTTTAGACTTCAACTCCACTTGGCTTTATTCCGCTGGGATTATATGTACACAGTGCCTTAATGCGTTTAGTCATACCAGGGATCAAGGCCCCAGTGGGGGAAGACCTCCTTACGCGTTGCCATGACCGTTCGATCCGTTTCATCTGCCGGGTTGAAACCGATTTCCCACGAACTCCACCACAAATCCGTAAAATCACCCATCACAGTAGGGGCACGAGTTCCGTACTTTTCCAACATGTATTCTTGCCACGATGTGGGGGTATGCAGTTGAACACCCAGCGGGGAGCCTGCAGCGGTTGCCATCAGGTGGGTCCATGCCCGAGGAACCGCATCATAAATCGAATACCCTCCCCCGCCGGTGGCGATCCATCTACTTTCACAGAGCTCGTCCGCCAAGACAGACACATACCCTGCTATTTCCCGCTGGCATTCGATGCTAATTCCCAAATGGGACATATCATCGCTGAAGTGGGAATCGCACCCGTGCTGGCTGACGATAACTTCTGGCTGAAAGGCTCGCAATATCGCAGGGATTACCGCGTCGAAGGCGCGAATCCAGTCGGAATCGCTTGCGTTCTCTGGCATCGCCACGTTGATTGAAGTGCCGCTGGCGATTCCTTCGGGGCCTGACTCGTTGCAGAACCCAGTGCCGGGAAACAGTTTCATTCCCGTTTCGTGCATGGATATGGTCATCACGTTGGGGTTATCCCAAAAGATGCTCTGCGTGCCATCGCCGTGGTGGGCGTCGACGTCGATGTACGCCACGCGCTTAACCCCCTGATCGAGTAGGTGCTGGATAGCCACCGCACAATCGTTATAGATACAAAACCCGCTGGCACGGTTGCGGGCAGCATGGTGCATCCCTCCGCCGAAATTCACCGCATGAACTGCAGAGCCATTCAAAATCATTTCTGCGGCTTGATAACTGCCACCAGCCAAACGCGCACTAGCCTCGTGGATGCCCGCATATCCCGGAGTATCCTCGGTTCCCAACCCACAGTCTTCAATGGTGAGTTGAGGGTTAGCACTGACAGCTTTTACTTCATCAATATATTTCTGGTCGTGGGCAAGGCAGAGAACCGAGTCCCCGGCAACTTCAGGCTCTTCGACATTCACTTGAGGAAGATCAAAAATACCTAGGTCTGAAGCCAGGCGAGCGGTAGCGTCCAGACGACTGGGATGCATGGGGTGGTAGTCACCGAAAAAGTATTCGCCCATGCTGGAGCCCCAAATGATGCCCGTGGGCACAGGGTGGCATCGATTAGTGAAGCTCATAACCCAACCTCTTACTAGTAATGTTGCTCACAGTTAATACTAAACACACCCTACTCTTTCTGAGCGCCTATGCCACTTTTTGACGAGGCAGACTAAGCTAAATAACGCCAAAACCGCTAGGAAAGGAGGCGAAATTGAGCTCAAACCGCTTAGAGAGCGAATTTGATGCCACAGAAGGTAGAGATCGTTTTTTTCAATTCTTAACTGGTATCCGTGACCTGATCGACCGCACCGTGGGCAGCTCGCCCTCTCGCATGGCAATTTTCGCCTTCGGCATCGTCATTATTTTCTTCACCGTGATGCTCATGTTGCCGCTTTCCTCTAACGACGGCCACGCAGTCGCATTCCACCATGCCCTGTTCACAGCGACCTCTGCCGTGACCGTGACTGGATTGACCACGGTCTCGACTGCCCTTCAATGGTCATTTTTCGGCCAACTTATGATCCTTCTCGCCTTCCAAATTGGCGGACTCGGTACGTTGACCATGACGTCACTGCTCGCCATGGCAGTCGGCAGAAAACTCGGATTACGTTCCAAGCTGATTGCCCAGGAAGCAATGAATATCGGTAAACTCGGCGAGCTGGGTTCGGTGCTGAAAACGGTCGCGGTCACTTCTATTACTTTTGAAGCGGTCATTGCCCTGGTTCTCATTCCGCGTTTCATGCTGTTAGGCGAGTCAGTTTTCCAAAGCATCTGGCATGGAATTTTTTATTCCGTTTCTGCTTTCAATAACGCCGGCTTTACCCCGCACAGCGATGGTCTAGTCCCCTATGGACATGATTTATGGTTGCTGTTACCTCTGTGCATCGGCGTTTTCATTGGCTCGCTGGGCTTTCCCGTTATTCTGGTCATCCAGCAGAATCCCTTCCGATTCAACCGCTGGAACCTCACCACCAAACTCACGATGATTGGCACAGTCACCCTTCTCGTATTGGGCGCGGTTTTATGGGGCTTCTTCGAATGGTCTAATGCCAAAACTATCGGTTCTTTAGGCATGGGAGACAAGCTGTTGAACTCGTTCTTTGCCTCGATAATGACACGCTCTGGCGGCTTCAACCTGGTAGATATGAACGATGCTAACCCCATCACGCTTCTGATTACCGATGTGCTCATGTTCATTGGCGGCGGTTCAGCGTCTACCGCCGGCGGCGTCAAAATTACCACCATCACCGTAGTTATCCTTGCGGTCATCGCCGAAGCACGAGGCGACCAGTTCGTCGTCGCTTTCAATAGAACAATTCCCGATTCGGTTCTGCGCATCGCTATCTCGGTCATCATGATGAGCGCGATCATCGTTTTTCTCGGCACCGCCGCCATCGTCTTCATCACCGGCGAGAGCCTGGACCGGGTGCTCTTTGAGGTCATCTCCGCCTACGCTACCTGTGGCCTCTCCGTGGGACTCTCAGCATCCCTTCCGCCATCCTGTATCTATGTCTTAACTGCCCTTATGTTCGTCGGACGTATCGGCATCATTACAGTAGCGACCGGCCTTGCGCTACGTTCGCGTCGCCGTCTCTACAAATACCCAGAAGAAAGGCCCATCATTGGCTGATCGCAACAAAAACAACGTGCCCGTTATGGTCATTGGGTTAGGCCGCTTCGGTGCCGCTACAGCAGCCCAACTCAAACGGCAGAACAAAGAGGTTCTGGCGGTAGAAAAAGATCCCGTTCTCGTTCAGAAATGGTCAGGTTTGCTCACCCACGTGGTCGAAGCCGATGCTACGGATATCGACGCCCTGCGCCAACTGGGAGCAACAGACTTCACCGCTGCCGTCGTGGGGGTTGGAACTTCGGTGGAAGCATCGGTTCTCATTACAGCAAACCTGGTTGACCTAGGAATTGAGCGAATCTGGGCTAAAGCAATCACACCGTCCCACGGCAAGATTCTCTCCCGTATTGGGGCGCACAACGTCATATTCCCCGAAGCAGATGCAGGACGACGCGCGGCGCACCTGGTCTCAGGGCGTCTTTTAGACTACATCGAGTTTGATGATGACTTCGCGATCGTCAAAATGCGCCCGCCCAAGGAGACTCAAGGATTCACTTTGGCAGAATCCGATGTGCGCAGTAAGTACGGCGTCACTATCGTTGGAGTGAAGACTCCCGGCGATGATTTTACGTACGCAACACCGAGTACCAAAGTTTCCAGCCGGGATTTGTTGATTGTCTCCGGCCAGGTGGATTTACTAGAACGTTTTGCTGATCGCCCCTAAAATTCTTTGGTTTTTTCTACGGGTTTAAACCACCTAGTCACAACCTACTTCTCCGTAGAAAATCTACATAACTATCATTTTTGTTAAAAAAACGTCAAATATTTTCTGTTTTTGTATTGGCAATATGCCCTCAAGGTGCTTATGATGGAGTCACCTCTAAAGGTGCGAGTGATTACTGAACGGATTGCGAACCCGTTCAAATCAGTTTAGGACTCTCGACAAAGAGCCGGCATCCCCTAAGCCGGACGTTGAGACAACAAAACTGGAATGCAAACTTTCGAGTGAGCATTCAGGAAAGCTTCGACTGATTCCCTACAGTCGAAGCTTTCTTTTTTTAACTTATGTCGAAGAGACTAACCAGGCACAGCACAAGGTGAACTGGCTGGGTCTGACGTGAATCACCTCAATGAGCGCCAGCGAATTCAGGTGAGAAGGTTAGTTTCCCGTTGCTGTGCCTAGTTAGCAAGTTACTTGTTATATTCCTGGCTCATCTCGGCAGATTTCTGCGCGTTGGCTGTCATGGCACGCAACGTAAGCTCTTCGATACCGCCCTCCTGAAAAGCCTTAATAGCTTGTTCTGTGGTTCCACCTGGGCTGGTAACAGCTTTGCGGAGATCCTCAGGATTAGGGTCTTTTTCTAGAAGTGCTCCTGCGCCTGCCACGGTAGTTGAGGCGAGATTTTTAGCCAGTTCTTCGTCAATCCCCAGTTCCATACCTGCTTTCTTCATGCATTCTGCTAGCAGGAAGGCGTAGGCGGGACCCGAGCCAGAGAGGGCGGTGACGGCATCCATCTGTTCTTCTTCTACCTGGAAAACCATTCCGACTGCTCCGAGGATTTCCTCTGCCAGTTTGCGTTGCTCAGCGGTGACGGTTGAACCTGCAGAATATGCAAGGGCACCTTTGCCTACGCGCGCGGGAGTATTAGGCATGCAGCGAATGACAGGTTGTTTTTTCCCTGCCGCTTTTTGGAGGGAATCCAGTGAAACGCCCGCGGCAACGGAAATCACCACGGTTTCCTCGTCCAGCGCGTCTTTGAGAGATTCAAGGACATCCAGGATGTCGTAGGGCTTCACTCCAAGCAAGACTGCCGCAGCGCCTTGAACAGCTTTCTGGTTGGCATCTGCGGACACCTCAGAGGAAAAGACCTCTACCCCTTCTGCTTCTTCTCCCAGCTTCTCTGGAAGCTCCTGAGCGCTTTTGGCGCTGTGGACGGTAGCACGCACGTTCTGGGCATGAAAGCCACTAGCTAACAGTCCTGATGCAATGGCTCCATTCATGGAGCCAGTACCAATAAAAGTTACAATTTTCTCGCTCATCATCTCTCCTTTATGATCTGCCCAAGTGGCAGTGTGCAAACTGCAAAGTCTCATGCAACATTTCATCTCGACGAGCTGCGCTCTTACCCTTGGTTGAGATTTCAGCGCAGACGACGCCGTTCCACTTCTTCTCTGCCAAATATTCGAGAGTCTCAGCTACCGGCTGCGACCCGTATCCGGGCATGAGATGCTCGTCCATGACCTTGTCCCCACTACCATCTGTCAGATGCACGTGCCCTAGGCGGTCTCCAATTTTCTTCACGAATTCTAACGAATCTACCTTGGCTGCGGCAGCATGGGAGAAATCCCACGTCATCCAGTCATAGTCAAACCGCGTAGGATCCCAGTGAGGGGCATACATTTCTACTTCCTGCCCAGCAGCACTCCACGGGTACATATTCTCTACAGCGATTTTGACGCCCTCTGCCTGCGAAATTTCGCGTACGCCCTCCACGAAGTTCTTGGCATACGCTTTTTGCCAACGGAAAGGTGGGTGAGCAACAATGACGTTCGCGCCCACATCATTGGTCATTTTCGCTGCCATCTGCATCTTGTTCCAGGCACGACCCCACACCTGCTGGGTAAGCAGAAGAGTAGGCGCGTGGATGGCAGAGATAGGAATCTGAAACTTTTGCACTAGCTCCAAGAGATCGTGGGGTTCTTGGGAAAGTGCGTTTCCGGTAATCATGACTTCCACGCTGTCATACCCTAAATCGACCGCCGTCGAAAAGGTCTCGGGAACGCTGGGCGGAAAGAGGCACGACGTAGAAAGCGCTACCTCTATTTGATGATTCTGCGTACTATCCATCGTGGTCTCCTTGGCGATTTGCATCAGCGTAACTGCACATTAACACTATCCGTTAAAAGTGTAAGCACCCTTCCTGAAAAGGAAGGGTGCTTGATACTGACAGAAGAAAACTAATTATTCAGCAGTTTTCTTCGCCGGAGCTTTTTTCGCCGGCGCCTTTTTGGCAGCGGGTTTCTTTGTTGCTGTCTTCTTAGCTGGAGCCTTCTTGGCAGGGGCTTTCTTTGCTGTCGTTTTGCGTTTGACCGGACCCTTAGCACGTTTTTCTGCCAGAAGCTCTACCGCGCGTTCGTGCGTTACCGACTCTATAGTTTCGCTGCGGGGAACCGTAATGTTGGTGACGCCGTCGGTGATGTAGGGACCAAAGCGGCCGTCCTTAATCACGATCTTTTTCTCAGAAACCGGGTCAACGCCCAGCTCAGCCAGAGGTGGCTTAGCAGTGCCACGACCACGCTGCTTAGGCTGAGAATAAATTTCTTTCGCCTGCTCCAACGTGATAGTGAAAATCTCTTCTTCAGAACCCAGCGAACGCGAATCGGTGCCCTTTTTCAGGTAAGGACCAAAACGACCGTTCTGCACGGTAATATCGTTGCCCTCTTCGTCCTGCCCCAGAACGCGGGGAAGGTTCATCAACTTGAGAGCATCTTCCAGAGTTACCGTGGCAAGGTCCATCGACTTGAACAGTGAACCTGTGCGGGGCTTTTCAGGCTTGGGCTTCTTCTTCGGTTTAGCCCGCCCGTTCTTGTAGTACTCGGTGGGCTGCTCATCCATCCACTTCTGGATGTCTTCTTCGCTCATCTCGGGGATTACTTCGGTGACGTACGGGCCGTATCGGCCATCCCTGGCGACGATAGTTCGGCCGGTCTCCGGGTCTACACCGAGCTCCCGCCCGTCTGATTTACCCTTTTCGATGAGTTCAGCTGCTTTTTCAGCGGTGAGTTCATCGGGAGCCATATCGGATGGAACGTTAGCGCGGATGGGATCGGTAATTTCACCGGTCTCAGTATTAATTTCGCCGCCCATTTCAAGGTAAGGGCCGAATTTGCCTACGCGCAGGGTAATGCCGTCTGCGATCTCAATGGAGTTAATGGCACGCGCGTCAATATCTCCCAAGTTATCGACGATAGGCTTGAGACCCTTTTTGTCTTCTCCACCAAAGTAGAACTCCCCCAGCCAATGAGGACGATTTTCCTCGCCCCGGGCAATACGGTCGAGGTCTTCTTCCATCGCTGCGGTGAATTCGTAGTCTACATAGCGGTTGAAGTGCTCTTCGAGCAAGCGAACCACAGAGAACGCCGTCCAGGAAGGAACCAGCGAACCTGAGCGGTTGTTGACGTAACCGCGGTCCATGATGGTAGAAATCGTGGCGGCATAGGTCGAGGGGCGACCAATCCCAAGCTCGTCGAGTGCCTTCACCAAAGAAGCTTCGGTGTAGCGAGGAGGTGCTGTAGTGTCATGCCCTACAGCCTGAATATCGGATGCGCTCAGGGCATCCTTTTCTGCCAGCTGAGGAAGGCGCTTCTCACCCTTTACCTCTTCGGTTTTGGATTCTGCCCGAGTGGCGTCGCGTCCTTCTTCATAAGCTGCAAGGAAACCTCGGAAGGTGATCACGGTGCCGGACGCTGAGAATTCGGTGTCGCGACCATCGGATGCCTGGGCACCCAGTTTGATAGAAGCGGTCGAACCCTTGGCATCTGCCATTTGGGATGCAACGGTGCGCTTCCAAATAAGCTCGTAGAGACGGAACTCATCGGGGCTCAGCGCGCTCTTCACCTGGCTCGGAGTGCGGAAGGAATCACCTGCGGGGCGGATTGCCTCGTGAGCTTCCTGAGCATTTTTCGACTTTGATGCGTAGTTACGAGGTGAACTCGGCACAAATTCAGCACCGTACAGCTCATTCGCCTGTGTACGAGCCGCATTAATCGCCTGGGTAGAGAGCGCCACCGAGTCGGTACGCATATAGGTGATATAGCCGTTTTCATACAGGCGCTGAGCTACCTGCATCGTAGAACGGGAAGAAAAACGTAGCTTGCGAGCAGCTTCCTGTTGCAAAGTAGAAGTGGTAAAAGGAGCCGCTGGACGGCGGGTATAAGGCTTGGTTTCAACCGAGCGAACGGCAAAAGTCGAATCCTTCAGAGCCTCTGCAAGAGAGTGCGCATTCGCCTCATCGAGATGAGCCACCTTAGCTTTGGACGCCGCCTTAAGCACGCCGTCGTCGCCAAAATCCTTACCCGTTGCCACGCGAGCGCCGTCTATCGCCGAGAGTTTAGCGGTGAATTCTTCCTGCTTTGCCGTAGAGAATGTACCGGTCAAATCCCAGTAATTAGCCGATCGGAAAGCCATACGCTCGCGCTCGCGCTCAACCACCAAACGAGTTGCAACAGACTGCACACGGCCTGCCGAAAGACCGCGGGATACCTTACGCCACAGCACTGGTGAAAGCTCATATCCATAGAGACGATCAAGCACACGGCGGGTTTCCTGCGCGTCCACTAAGTCCTGATCGATATCACGTAATTCACCGAAAGCACGCTCTACAGCTTCACGAGTAATTTCTGGGAACGTCAAACGATACACAGGAACCTTGGGCTTGAGCACCTGCAAAAGATGCCACGCAATTGCTTCGCCTTCGCGGTCCCCATCGGTTGCCAGATAGAGGGCGTCTGCCTCTTTCAGCTTGCGCTTCAGTTCGGTAACTTTCTTCTTTTTATCAGGATTCACCTGATAGTAGGGTTCAAAGTTATCTTCCAAATCAACCGCAAACTTGCCCACCGGCGACTTCTTCAACTCTTCAGGTAATTCTGAGGGCTGAGGAAGATCGCGGATATGACCCATTGAGGATTCAACCTCAAAGGCATCACCGAGGTAGCCGCTAATAGTCTTCACCTTAGACGGCGACTCTACGATGAGTAGGGATTTACCGTGGTTTGCAGTGGCCTTGGCAGTGGTGGGCACAGCGCTCCTTGAAAATGGTCTCTGGTATATATTGCTCAACAATAGCGCACATTGACTGGCAAAAGTTGAGTGGGTGGGTAGATAGCTCCAGGGCGGTCACTACATTCAAAGAACTCTGCACCGCAAGTTGAACCTCACCCGTTGATGTAGCTGAGACTATTCAAAAGTGTCCTCAGTCCCCAGGCAAGCACAGCACCGGTGAACTAACCTTCTCACCGAGTTCGCTGGCGCTCACTAGGTGATTCATGCCAGACCCAGCCAGTTCACCTTAGTGCTGTGCTTGCCTGGCTCCTCATATATTGAATAAATCTCAACAAAACCGTAACACTAACCGAGGATTCTGAGCTCTCGCCCCGATATAGATTCCGGTGTCACTACCACCCAATTCATGTTCTCCCCGCTGTCTATCCGCACGTCATCCAGCACAGCAGGATTAATCGGCATCTCATGAAAATGCCATTCGGCAGTTCCGTGTACAATCACCGATTTCACGGTATCGCTACGTGCCTCATCAATCTCAAAAGCAACCTGGCGGCTCACCACAATAGAGCTAAAATTTTCACCCGCTTTGGACTGAAAATAGATACGTCCTTGATACACGGCGTATTTCACGGTCAGAATATCTATCTTGTTTCCCGACCGCAGAGCGAGTCTACCGATGCTGTGCGCGTTGAGAAGCGCCCAGCAGGTCTCTTCGTTGAGATCGGTGAGCGGATGGTCGTTCGGTGTTGGGTCTACCATGGAAGTTAGTCTAGTTCCCCGCATCTATTCTCAGGAAACCTTTGAGGATCAACTCACGAATGTGACCTAAGAGTTCCTGCCGCTCGGAATCGCCGTCCCACCCTAGGAGTGCTTCTAAAGCGCCGACGATTTGCCCCACCGAAAGTTCGCCGTCGCAGGCGGAAACGAAGCCGGCAGTCGCCGTTGACTCCAAGATAGTTCGACGCAGACCTGCTCCTTCGCGCAGCAAAATCACACCGGGATGTTCAGCGCCTGGTTCGGTATGTCGTTCTTCGGTGACGTCGGGCGCCACCATGAGATGAAGGGAAAGAAGTTCCTCATCGCTGAGGTGAGCTGAAGAATCGAAAAGCTCGATTGCTTCGGTCATAAACGGTCCCAAGGGCTGCTGGATGGGGTAAGTGATTTCCTCGAACCGGCGTAATAAGGGCTCGGGAGCGTCTTTTGCGGGGCGGCGTAGCCAAATCATGCCAAAACCAATCGCGCTGACCGAGCGTGCAGAAAAATCAAGCAGGTACCGGCGGTAAGACGCCTCAAAGGCAGCCCTATCTGCGGTTTCACTCGAATCGCGCAGCCAGGTTTCGGCATACTGCTCGGGGGTAAGCTCTTCGCGCTGAATAAACCATGCCTCCATGGAGTCGCCAACCCACTGGCGGGGGCGTTCGTCCCACTCTTTTTGTTCCTCAGAATCACCGGGGATTTCCCAGTTACCCAGCATCTGCGCGGTGCCGCCGTCGTTGAGTACAGTTCCGAGCTGGCGAACTAAAGTAGAAACAATTTGGTCCCCTGCCATACCGCCATCGCGATAGGTAAATTGGGATGCGGCGTTTTCTCCTTCACTGCGCGGGGTAATAACGAAGGGAGGGTTGGACACTACTAGATCGAATTTTTCACCCTCTACGGGCTCGAGTAAAGACCCCAGCTTGAGGATGACTCGATCGTCCGGCTGCTGAGGGTCGATCCCCAATGCCGAAGCGTTGAGTAAAAGGTTAAAAGCGGTAAATCCCAAAGCCCGCTCGGATATATCTGTAGCAGTGACGTGTTCACAGTGGCTCAGCAAGTGAAAGGTCTGAATCCCACAGCCGGTTCCTAAATCAAGTGCTCGCTGAGCAGCCTGACGTTCGGTGAATTGAGCAAGACTTCTCGACGCATGTCCGATTCCCAGGACGTGGTCCTTGCGCAAGGTACCACGGCGGATGTGAGCTGGAAGGTCTGAAGCCACCCAGATATCGACGCCGTCGTCTGCTGAATGAGGGCGTATATCTACCGAAGCGCGGAAAGTTGATTCGGCTGTCTCTGCAATATTTGGCTCGGCAACACCTAAGGAGCGCAGTAGTGTTGCGGCGTTACCTGAGTTGCTGTTCAGTGCCTGGTCAAGCTCGGATGCAGTGAGTGGGTTTCCCAGCAGAAAGAAAGAAACAAGTAAGGCGAGCGCGACCTCTTGCTCAGATAAATCTGCGGAATCGGTAAGTTTCTCTATCTGTAGCTGTGCGGGCACTATCTGATCGCGCTGTAAAGCCGCGTAGGCACCATCGCCTATGAGGGTAGCAATCGCCTCTTGAGAATAATTAGCGGCCCGTAAACCTTCAGCGAATTGCTGAAGAGCGGGCAAATCAGTACTTTGGGGTGCGCCTGGAACACAAGAAAAATCAGAGATAGTCACAGTCTTATTGTGGCACAGTAGACCACACGTTTTGGAAGAGTAACACCGCTGAAACACTCCCCTGCTAGCCTTGCATTTATGAGCATTTCACTTCGTCACGCCAACGAAAAAGACATACTTGCTATTAACGCCATCTACAACGAGGGTGGCGTAGGAACTACTGCCAGCTACGATCTCGAACCGCTCACGGTAGAAGATCAGACACGCTGGTGGGAGGGGTAACAGGCAGGTCATGGTGGCAGTAGATGAGCATGATGCGGTGGCCGGTTTTGCTTACCTCAGCGACTTTAAACTTGTGCTTCTGACGCACACTCTTTATTCCACTCACCCTCAGGAGATGTCATAATGCGTATCTGGTCAATCCACCCGTCGCTCTTGGATTCGAAGGGGCTGGTTGCGTGCTGGCGCGAAACCCTCCTTGCCCAAAAAGTGCTCCAGGGGCTCACGCGAGGCTACACCAATCATCCCCAGCTTCACCGCTTTCGCACGACGTCGAACCCTTTAGAGACTATCGCGAGTTACCTTCACGGTCTGTGCGACGAAGCAGACTCACGTGGCTACCATTTTGACCGTTCAAAGATTGCGGGCATTGCGCAGCTTGAAAAGCCTCTCATTCCCGTAACCGTGGGGCAAGCAGAGTACGAGCTTGCTTTTTTGATGCAGAAAGTCGAAAAGCGGGATGAAAAGTGGTTTGCTGAGCATCTTCACGGACTAGAGAAACCAGCGCTTCACCCGCTTTTCTTCATCGTTCCCGGCGGTATTGAACCGTGGGAGAAAGTGAAAGACATTTAGCTTTCCTGCGCTTATAGTTCAGGGGAGATTTAATCTTCCACCGCTACAGACCCAAGATGCCTCAGCATCTGCAAATCTTTAAGGACGACGTCGCCCAACGGCTCCTCGCGGACTCGTCCCGTAAGGCTAAACCCCTGGCTTTCATTAAATCTCAACTAATGCCCGCGCGTCTTGGACCTGAGCATCGCGAATGAAGTAATCCATGAGCACAAACTAACAGAGCGTTCCGCCCCCGTCTATCAGGTTTCTCCATCATTTTCTCCTAGTCTGGGTAAAACCCGAAAATATAATAAAAATAGAGCCCAGCAATATTTATATGCATCAATACTCCCTCTGCTCAATATTTCAAATTCTTACCAAGTTGCGTTATGGCTTGTCAGAAGCATATTTTTCCGGACCAGGGGTGCTCAATCTAAAAGATAGAGGTATGACTGCATGCGGTAAAAAAAATTTATTCCTTCCGCCGTAATTTTCATTACCGACTAGTAATAACAGCAAATTATCCAGTAGACTGACCTTATGGCAGATGCTCAGAATATTGAAAACATTGAAAAGTCAATTGCTGACTGGCAGGCGCGGCTTGCAAATGGTACTTCTCCTGTCTCCCCCGAGATAGTCGAAGAAATCCTTAACAAGCTCCAAGCGGACCTCCAATCCGCAAAGAACGCTTAGTTGCTCCGCATCTACCTTCTGAAGTCACTTTAGGCACCTTTAAATGACTGTGACCGTGTGTTTAGGGATACACGGTCACAGCTGTTTAACAAAGCATTAGGCGCGATGTGGTTGAACCTCAAGTCCGGACACTGCACTCCACAGATACATCCGATAATCCTCAGACTCACGATTACCCGGCCCATACACCTCAAGATTGACACCCGTGGGCTCAGCCCCCTTGGCAGGAATAAACTCCGAGTGAAGATACTCGAAACCGGGCTTAATGCAATCGGGTACGGCCCCCTGCACGAGCACTGTGGCATACATTGCTGCAGGCACCACCACACCGGTAAGTCCTAACGCAGAAACTTCAGCGATACCCTTCACCATAAAACCAGCGGTATAGGTGAAACCGGTGTCGTCGGCGTCGGGCATCATCACGCCCACCGCCTGCAACTTCTCACAAGCCTGAACCTGTTCCGGGCTTAACTGGGCGAATAAATCCTGCCACACCCGCGCAAAATCGCTCTGCGGGGTAGCTTGGATCGTCTTACCCGCTACCAGAAACGTACCGTATTCAATGAGTGCGGTTTCCATAAACTCCTACTGCGTTTACTGAGTCTGAACAGATTCTTGGTCGCTCTGCATTGCCTCACGCTTAGCCTGAGATTTCTCAATGCAGCTATCGCACAGCAAAACTAGCGCGCGCCCGCCCATATCATCAAGGTTTTCAAACTTATTCGCCGGGGCACCGCAGTGCTCACACTCGCCAATAGTGAGAGTATCGGGAGAGAAATTCATCGTCATGCGCTTATCGAAGATATAGAGAGAACCTTCCCAGAGTCCCGAATCCCCATACTTCTCGCCGTAGCGAACGATGCCGCCATCAATCTGATAAATCTCTTTGAACCCGCGGTTCTTCATCAGCGCCGAAAGAATTTCACAGCGGATACCACCGGTGCAGTACGTAATAACGGGTTTGTCCTTCAAACCGTCATACTTACCCGATTCGATTTCCTTGATGAAATCGTGGGTGGTGTTGACGTCGGGAACAATCGCGTTCTTGAATTTACCGATTTTTGCCTCGTAGGCGTTGCGACCATCAAAGAAGACCACGTCATCGCGCTCTTCAACCAGCTTGTTCACCTCTTCGGGCTTCAAATGGATGCCACCGCCGACCACGCCGTTTTCATCCACCTTCAACTCATCCGGGGCACCAAACGCCACGATTTCATCGCGGGCGCGCACCGACAGTTTGGGGAAGTCAGCCGAACCACCGTCGGACCACTTGAGTTCCAATTTGCCAAAGCCGGGGTACTGGCGGGTAGTTTTACCGTACTGTTTGAGGGCATTGACGTCGCCGCCGAGAGTGCCGTTGATTCCGTGTTTGGAAATGAGGATTCGCCCTGTCAGACCCAATTTTTCGCACAAAGCACGCTGCCAGAGCATGACGGCGGTGGGGTCGGTGATAGGAGCAAAGCAGTAATACAGGATAATTCGTTCTTGAGCCACGGGTACCATTCTAGTCTTTGCGCTAAATGCGGACGACCATCTTGCCGGTGTTCTTTCCTTCGAAAAGTCCAAGGAAGGCCCCAATGGCCTGGTCGAGACCTTCGACTACTGTTTCGTCGTCCTTGATAGTTCCATCCATAACCAGCGGGGCGATTTCGGCGCGGAATTCATCGGCGTACTGGAGGTAGTCCTGCAAAACGAAGCCCTGCAGGGTGAGGGATCGGGTAACGATGTTGGTCATGAAGCGCGGACCCTGTAGTGATAGGGGGTCCTCTGCGTTGTACATCGAGATTGCTCCACACAGGGCGGCGCGTCCATAACGGTTCAGGTGCGCTAAGGCTGCTTCGAGATGGTCACCTCCGACGTTATCGAAGTAGACGTCGATGCCTTCGGGAGCTACCTCCGCAAGCTGCTCGAGGACGGGCGCTTCTTTGTAATTGATGGCGTGGGTAAACCCGTAGCGTTCAGTCAAAAGCGCTGTTTTCTCTGCTGAGCCTGCCGACCCGATGACGGCGCGGGCACCGCGATGGCGGGCAATCTGCCCCACAATGGAACCCACAGCTCCTGCGGCGCCAGAGACGAAGACGGTATCACCATCTTTCATCTGAGCCACTTTAGTAAGCCCGGCAAAAGCAGTCATGCCGGTAAGCCCCAAAACACCCAAGTACGCCGAGACCGGCTTATCCCCCAACTCGGGTACTGCGGTAAATTCTTCGGCACTCCCCTGAGCGATATCACGCCACCCCATAAAGTGGGTAACCAAATCACCTTCAGAGAACCCCTCGGCACGACTTTCGATGACGCGCCCTACCGCCGAACCCGTCATGGTCTCCCCTAGAGGAAAGGGTGGGATGTAGGATTTCGAATCGTTCATACGTCCGCGCATATAAGGGTCAACGGAAATGAATTCATTGCGTACGCGTACCTCACCCTCATTCAAGGGCGACAGTTCTACGCGCTGAATATGGAAATCATGTTCGGTGGGAATGCCCTGAGGGCGCTGGACGAGTTGAATCTGGGTGCTGGTGTGAAGATGTTCAGTCATAGCAAGTACAACACGACTCGTTCCCGCCTTATTCCACGATGTTAAAAGAGCCACCCCCACCGCCAGGCACAGTAAACCGCAAAGGGTTCGGTCTACGCCTAGTGGTGGTAGAGAGCGCGAAATTATCGGCGGGTTCTGTAAGCCCTCTGATACTGCGGGGGCACGTAATCGATTTCTGCTTTGAGCTCTGCTGCCGCGTGTAGCGGATAAGCATGATCACGCAGGATTTCTCGACCGTTCATGATGACATCTGTCTGACCGCTACTGACCAAAAATTCTGCTGTACGCGGCTCATTAATCATTCCTACAGCACTAACAGGAATATCGGCTTCATTCTTGATGCGCGTTGCCGCCGGCACCTGGTATCCCGGGAAAACCGAAATCTTGGCAGGGTAATTTCCGCCGGTAGAAACATCAATCATGTCCACCCCGTGCTCTTTGAGCCAGCGTGCTACCTGCACGGTTTCATCGACTGTAATGCCGCCGTCGACCCACTCTGTTGCCGAAAGACGAGCGAGAAGCGGCATGCCCTCAGGCATCCGCTGGCGCATAGCATCGGCTACTTGGAGCAGAAAGCGAGCGCGATTTTCTAAAGAGCCACCATATTCATCGGTTCTCTCATTTGACAGCGGCGAGAGAAACTCGGTGAGAAGATAACCGTGTGCGCCGTGAATTTCGAGGAACTCAAAACCAGCGTCGACCGCACGCGCGGCGGCATCGCCGTAGGCTTTCACGAGCCGCTTGATGTTTTCGGTGTCCAGTTCCTCTGGATCTTTAAGGCCGGGAAAAGCCACTGCTGAAGGCCCCACTGTAGGCCAGCCGCCTTCATCTTCTGCCAGCGATCCCGAACCGTCGGTACCCCATTCGGGGTGGGTGGAAGCTTTTCGCCCCGCGTGACCAATCTGGATTCCAGCTCGGGCACCAGCGGCTTTGATGCCCTGAACAATGGGAACGAATGCCTCTTTCTGCTCGTCATTCCACAAACCTAAACAGTGCGGGCTAATACGCCCTTCCGGTTCCACGTTGGTCATTTCCACCACGATGGCGCCTGCTCCACCGCGCGCCATTGAAGCATAATGAACTTCATGCCAAGAAGTGGGCACACCATCTTTATTGAGCGCCGAATACTGGCACATGGGCGGAACCCAGAGGCGATTACGAAACTGCACATCGCGCAATGTGATGGGTTCAAAAAGCTGAGAAGCCATGGAAAAAGACACCTTTCACAGTGAATATGGTCTTAGCCCAGGATAAAACGCCGCCCGGTCATCGCGCTAGGAGTAATCTCTACAAACTCAATTTTCTCCGTACGAATCCACGGGGTAAGAGGCAGCTGCGCAGCTCGCTCCAATTCAGAAGAGTCCGTAAGCAACCGTGCAGTCCCAAAAATATTCACTGAATAGGCAGAACCGCCCTCAGCCTTATCAAATTCAATCGTGACTTTCTCATTGAGGATAAGGTTTGTGAGTTTAGAACCGTGCGCGGTGCGGAAAAAGATTTTTCCTTCAGAAGTAACGATATTGAGCGGGGTAATGAAGACTTCTCCATTATCTACCGTGCCCAGGCGAGCAAAACTAGTTTTTTCTGCCAGTTCCCAGCACTCAGGCTCGGTGAGCTCAGTAACAGGAGCTTGCTGGGGCGCTGATGAGTTCTGGTGAGTGGATTGAATATTCATCTTAGGTGTAGTCATGGTCACATTATTGCAGTTTTTGGTAGGAATTTTGAGCCCTTACCCCGGTGTATGAGCTTTCTACCGGGGAGTGGGACAATAGAGGCGTGTCCGAAGAATCAGCAGAACCCCTCTCGCTCTCCCAGCGCATAGCCCAGTTACCTCCGAGCGTCATCTCGCTCATCTCCAAACTGGGGTACGGTCCTGTACCCGAGCAAATTCTTCACGTCCGCTCCATTCCTGCTCGCGAAGCAATCACCGCACATTGGCCGGAGTGGGTTCATCCGGACGTCCAAGATGCCTTCGAATCCTTGGGCGTTCCTGAACCTTACCTGCATCAAGTGCAGGCAGCTGATCTCGCCCACACCTCGATGGTGACAGGTTATCGCCAGCATCTCATCCTGGCAACAGGAACAGCCTCAGGCAAGTCACTGGCCTATCTCCTCCCCTCGCTGAACGCCGTCCACCGCGGCGAAATAGCACCTAAAGAGGGCATGGATGACGAACGCGCCACCGTCCTTTATCTTTCCCCCACTAAAGCGCTCGCCGCTGACCAGCTCAACTCGATTCGCGCACTGGGGCTTTCGACCGTGCGAGCTGAAACATACGACGGCGATACCCCCACCTCCGAGCGCCGTTGGATTAGGCAGCACGCCAATGTCATTCTCTGCAACCCCGATATGTTGCACTTTGGAATCTTGCCCAACCACGCTCAGTGGTCCTCCTTTGTGCGCCGCCTTAAATATGTGGTGCTCGATGAGGCGCATAGCTATCGAGGGGTTTTTGGTGCTCATATTGCCGTGCTTCTGCGCCGATTACGCCGTATCTGCCGTTACTACGGTGCTTCTCCCGTCTTCTTCGGTGCCTCCGCGACCTCTGCCGAGCCTGAGCAATCCTTCGCTAAGTTACTAGGGGTTGATTCCTCTGCCGTGACCGCGATTACCCAGGACACTGCTCCGCACGGCGCAACCCACACGATCCTCTGGGAACCAGAATTTCGCGAGCAAGTTACCGATAAGCTCTCCACCCCACGGGAAACCGGTCAATCTGAAGCCGAGAAGAATGCTCCTCAGCGTAAATCGGTTATTGAGCAAAGCGCTGAAATGCTCACCGATTTAGTGGTTGAACGCACCCGAACTATTGCCTTCATCAAATCGCGCCGTGGAGCAGAGGCAATTGCTCAAACAGCCTCTCGCTATCTTGATGAGGTGGAAGCGGGTCTCTCCCATCGAGTCGCCGCCTACCGGTCAGGTTTTCTGCCCGAGGAACGCCGCGAACTCGAACGGCAATTACGTAGCGGCGAGATGTTAGGTATTGCTTCTACTTCCGCCCTCGAACTGGGCATAGATATCGCCGGGTTGGACGCCGTGCTCGTGGCTGGTTGGCCGGGCACCCGCGCGTCGTTCTTTCAACAAATTGGGCGTGCCGGACGCGCAG
Source organism: Rothia amarae (assembly GCF_042677725.1). Taxonomy (NCBI): domain Bacteria; kingdom Bacillati; phylum Actinomycetota; class Actinomycetes; order Micrococcales; family Micrococcaceae; genus Rothia; species Rothia amarae. The sequence goes on along the minus strand of NZ_JBHUCN010000015.1, from coordinate 189,824 downwards.
GGCAAGAATCGCTCTCGGTGTTAATCGCCAGCGCTGACCCGCTGGACACCTATCTGGTGCACCACCCCGAAGATATCTTTACGGTGGTTGAATCTACCGTTTTTGATCCCACCAATCCCTACGTGCTATCTCCACATTTGTGTGCCGCAGTCGCAGAACTGCCCTTGCGCACCGAAGAAGTGGCGCTCTTTGGCCCTACCGCCGGGCAACTATTAGAACGGCTCGTTGCCCAGGGTTACCTACGACGTCGAGCCACGGGTTGGTTCTGGACCCATCCTGAAAATGCCTCCGAGCTTGTAGATTTGCGCGGGGGCGGCGGCTCACCGCTTCAAATTATTGAGATAGAAACGGGCACTGTGGTGGGAACGATGGATGCTTCTCAGGCGCACCACCAAGGCCATGTGGGCGCGATTTACACCCACCAATCTGCCACCTATGTGGTTGAAGACTTAGATCTTGAAAACCGAGTCATTGCTGTTTCGCGCGTCTTTCCCGATTACTTCACTCAATCGCGCGACCTGACCGAGGTAAAGATTCTCTCTGAAGACAAGACCGAGCAGTGGGGTCCAGTCACCTTGCATTTTGGGCACGTTCGAGTCCGCACGCAGGTGGTCTCTTATCAACGCAAATCTCTTATCGGTCAAGAGGTTCTGGGCGAGGAAATTCTTGATCTGCCCCCTCAAAATCTGATGACCACCGCTATTTGGTTCACGATGGAACCCACTGTAATGAGCGGTGCGGGAGTCAAAGAACCCGATTTCCCGGGCACTTTACATGCAGCCGAACACGCGGCGATAGGGCTGTTGCCGTTGATTGCTACGTGTGACCGCTGGGATATTGGGGGGCTTTCTACAGCTCTGCACATGGATACCGAGAAACCCACCATTTTTGTCTATGACGGCCACCAGGGTGGGGCAGGATTCGCAGAACGAGGATTTGCTGCCGCCCAGCACTGGATTCGAGCTACCCTCGATACCATCCGCTCCTGCGAGTGCGAAACCGGTTGTCCCTCCTGCGTGCAATCCCCTAAATGTGGAAACCGCAATGATCCGCTGGATAAAGACGGCGCAGCCCGCCTCCTTGAGGCAATGCTTATGCATGCGATGCCAAGAGATGAATAAGCCGGACGAATCAGCGAGGAGCATTCTACTCTGGCGGGCCCGCGCGGCTCAGCCCCTCTGCCGAGCCAAGCCAGGTAAAGGGCCCGCCGATAGGCACGGTGGTTCGCACGTCCACAATGCCGCTGTACCCTTCAGGCTGAGCGCACCCTTTTAACTCCGCGTGGTTAACACGTGCTATCTCCGCAGCTACGTTACAAGGCTCCCCCTCCCTCAGACCACGTGCGGTATCGGCGGCAGCGAGCGCGCTCAAGTCGGCGGCAGCCATTGCTTTATGTTGAGCTGATACAGCAGTAATAACTCCTGCAATGACGACGAAGAAAATCAGCAGTACAAAAACCAGCCCCAAAGCCAGTACCGTTCCAGAACCGCGCTCTGAACTATCGTGCTCACGAGACGGCGACGTCATCATAGCTTCTCCTTCCTCGGTTTTATCGCCGACGGTTCAGCGGGAATGGTCGAATCGGCGTACAGGGTCCACCCTGTGATTTCCCCGATGAGCCCCGGTGCTTGCCTACTCGTCTGCACGGTCACCGTTTCGGAATGATCTGTTACTACTACCGAAATATCTGTGCCTACCTCTTGGGCAACGCGTCGCACGTCCTCAATAGCTTCTCCCCGAGCGGCAGCACGGGCGCCTACCCTCGCCGATTCTTCCAGTTGCAACTGAACCACGCCGGTAGCTATAGAGCCCAGTAGAAGAGCCAGTAGAAAAATAACCGCAGGTAGAGCCACGGCAAATTCAGCGGTGACGGCGCCTGCTTCTGAAGAATCGAAAGAACCAGAGGTCGCCCGGCAAGACGCCGAGCCTTTCCCGCCCCGCCGGTGCGGAAAAGGCACAGGCTGAACCTTCCAACCTGTTGGGGGTGATGAAGTCTTCATGCGGGTTCTCCCCTCTCAACTGAAAAAATAACGGAGGGCAGGGCAACCGGCGATAGATTCTCCAAAAAGTGCCCTGCCCGATGCGTTCTGCAAGATAGCGCCTAGAATTACATCCCCGTAGAGAGAGCTTTTTCTACGATGCCCATCAGTAAAGCGCGCACTGCATCAGATTTGAGAATTACTACTAGTAGCCCGGCGAAACCGACTGCAGCTAGTAGAACAATCCCATACTCTGCGGTGGTCGCACCCGCTTCAGGATCCTGAGCTAAATCCACGAGCTCGCCTTCTGCAAGGGGAGCGATTTCTTGGGATTCTGCCTGATGGAATGCGGTGTATTTTTGCATGATTTCTCCTCAAAATTAGTTGTCATAAAAGTTGAATTGCCAGAAAGAAGGCTGAGTTAAAAACCCAGTGTTGGAACCAATGAGATAAGTACCGGTATCACCCCCAAACAGATGAATGCAGGCAAAGAACACAACCCCAAGGGCACCACTAGATGCACACCCAATTTCGCTGCCGATTGTTCGGCAAAGCGGAAGCTGTGGCGTCGCTGGCGATCCGCCATCACGGTCAGTAAATCTGCGGTGGGCGCGCCAGTCTCTAGCAAAAACCCCAAGGTTCGTTGCAAGTCCTTTAGCTCAGGAACTGGCTCAGAAAAAGTCCAGGCAGTCTGCCAATCAGCACCTAACGAAAGACGCCGCTCCACCATTCGCAGCTGCCGGCGAGCGTGCATCGAGCCGACGTCAGCAATCATTAACAAGCACCGCTGCAATGAGAGACCGGCTGCCAACATCGAAGCAGTCAAATCAAGATAAAGAGCTGGGCTCAGGGGCTGGGGCTCTTCTTCAGAAATTCCTCTGCGGACTACACGGTTAAGACGAAGCCGGTTCATGATGGCTCAATCCCCCGCTCCGCCCGTTGAACCAGACGCGCGGTCCAACGGCGTCCAGCTAATGCCAAAAACACACCGAGCACACCGGCAACCGCCCCCGGTATTGACCCCAAGAGGATGCCCACCGGATTAGTCCCCATCAAAATGCCCAATCCCAGACCCAACAACGGCAACCACGAGAGGATAGTTCCTGTCGATTTAGGGCCAGACATAGCAGAATCTCGTGCCTGAGAAAGATCAATCTCTTGTTCTAGATAACGAGCTAATCGTTCTAAAACCGAAGCTAAAGGGGCGCCGGTGCGCTCGCCGATATTCCAGCAGGCGCGTAGTTCCTCGACCCGTTGGTTCGAGTAGTTTCGTTTCAAAGTAGCCGCTTGCATAGCTTCGGCCAGAGGTAGCCCTTTCGCAGCGGTCTCCGCACACGTCGTCAGTAGAGTCTGGATATCTTCCTGGGCCAGTTCCAGCGCACGATTCCTCGCACGGAGTGGATTCTCTTTTCCAGTAAAAAGTGACTTCGCCTGGGATTCCCCGGATGTTTCTTCGTCCTCAGCGTTTTCTTCTGCCAGAAGTTGGAACGCTCGCGCTGGAGCTAGACCTGCCCTCAGCATGGAGGCAAGACGCCACACCGTATCGGGCCACAGCTCCATTTCTTCAATGCCCGCCTTGCTGTGAGTCAGCCGGTGAGGTAGTGGTCTAGAAATATTCTTTCTCCTAGTCTTCACCGCTACCCCCAGCCCGCTGATGAGCAACCTCTTTGAGAAGTTCTCCTGCGTCGGTCCAGTGCAATACCTGGCCGCGCCGACCGCGTTCCCAACGGCACAAAGGCTCTACGCTGAGAGTCTTCTGGTGTTGTTTGAACACACCAATTTCACTGATAAATCGCCGGTGGTCGGCGCGAGAAATATGAATGACGTATTCGACGGCGGTGAGTGCTTGAAGAGTAAGAGCCTCAGGCGTCATGCCTGCCATAGCGCCCATTGCTAGAAGACGCGCGGGCACCGCCGCGGCAGAATTGGCATGCAGAGTACCGCCTGAACCGGCGTGCCCGGTGTTCATTGCGGTGAGCATGTCCGCAAGCTCCGCTCCACGGCATTCGCCCAGAATGAGTCTTTCCGGCCGCATACGCAGTGCCTGACGGATTAGTTCTGTCAGGGAAACTTCTCCCCTACCTTCAGCATTGGCCGCTTTGGACTGCAGAGAAATCACATGGGGATGGACAGGCGCTAACTCTGCAGAATCTTCTATCGTAATGATCCGGTCTGTCTCTTCGCAGTGCGAGAGCATGGCATTGAGCAGAGTGGTTTTTCCTGTTCCGGTGCCACCGCTGACGAGGAAATTAGCTTTGGTACGCACCAGGTAGCGCAGCACGGCGGCGATGTCGTCATCGAACATGCCGCTCTCTTGAAGTTCTTCCAACGACGCGCGGTGCGCAGGCTGAATGCGGATGGAAAGTACAGTTCCATGCCGTGAGAGGGGTGGCAGCATGGCATGGATTCGTTGCCCTCGATCGTTGAGAACATCAGCGCTGAGGTAAGCTTCATCGAGACGTCCGCCCGCACTATGAATGAGTCGGGTGGCCAGTGCTCTGAGGTCAGGTTCAGCGATGAATGCGAGGTCTGAGCGATGAAGTGCGCCGTTGGCTTCGTACCAAATGTCTTGCGGGCCGTTCACAAAAATATCGGTGATACCGGGGATATCGAGCAGTCCTTCTAAGATACCGAGCCCATACATCTGCGCTTTGAGCTGCTGCAGAGCTTCTTGCTGTTCACCCGTATCCAACTGACTGTTTTCTTCTTCATCAATGTCTTGAATAAGCTGCGGTAAATCTGTGGGAGCGGTAAACCTCTGTGCCTCGTGTACAGGGGCAAACTGCGCTTTGAGGGTAAAGCGAGGAGATTCTGCTGGCGCATTGTGCTGGGGTGTGTGCTTCGGTTCTGGTTCTGCCTCTAGTCCCTCAAATTCTTGGAGCAAGAAACGATCGCGGGCCTTACGCACCACGAGGTCAAGAGATGACTCAGTAGAGGCATCTGATGCAATGGTTGAGATGTTCGCCACGGATTTCTCCTGCCGGTGAGCTAACGGGTCGTTCCCATTGCACCTGTTTTTCGTGCGTCAAAATCGAAATTCGAGAATCTGTGGATAACCCGATTGTGATTTTCGCGAAAGAAAGGGGTAAAAAAGTTATCCACATTTCGCGGGTACCCAAGTTCGGCTCAAGGAGGTTCGGTCATAATGAGTACATGTACATTGTGTTGGGCGCGTCCGAGAGCGGAGCAGCAGGCGAGTTTCTCTGGGAAGCCGTCACTGTTGCAGACGGTCGCGAAGGTTCCCGGCGCACGGTACCTGAATCTAAACTGGGGCAGTTCGTCCATGAGGTTGAAGACTCTAACCGCCCCGCACCGATTCGCTGGGTATGGGCTGATTCGCGTCAGATCATGCCCCTCCTCTTGGAGCAGGGTATCTCGCCCGAACGATCCCATGATTTGCGGCTCATTCAAAGAATTTTGAGTATCGCCGCTACACATTCCCAGAGCCGCATCGCTTTTGCCCCCACCCTTGATTTGCTCCAAGAATCACTTGAAAAACCATCGGGTATGATCCCGCCCACACGGCAAATTCAAGGGCAAGATTCCCTATTCGATGACGATTTCTTATCTCCTAGCAAGCCAGACACCGGTCAGCAAACGGCGCCAACGGCGTCGCAACTTGCCGTCGAACTTCAGGCTCAACTCCGCGCGATAGAAGCTGCACCCCATCCCCGCCGTCTCAAACTCTTGGCGGCAGCGGAATCTACCGGTGGAATGATTGCCGCTGAAATGAAATTTCACGGCATGCCCTGGAACAAATCTCTGCATGAGAAGCTCCTCGTTGAAACGCTAGGTCCCAGACCTGCTCCTTTCGAGCGCCCTGCCGAAATGGAAAAATTAGCCACAGAAATTCGCGAAAAACTCGCTACACCCAAGCTGAATGTGGATTCACCGCAGGAGCTCTTACGAGCGCTTCAGTCTGCAGGGATTCGGGTGAAATCTACCAGCAAGTGGGCGTTGAAGGGGTGGGCTGAGGAGAATCCTCAGTTGGCTCAGCAACGTCGCTCCCTCATCGAGCCCCTCTTTGCTTATAAAAAACTTGCTCGGCTTTTTACCGCGAACGGGTGGAACTGGCTAGACGAGTGGGTACAAGATGACCGCTTTCATCCTTCCTATGAGGTGGGAGGTGTGGTGACGGGGCGCTGGGGTGCTCATGGTGGTGGTGCCATGCAGATTCCTCGCGACGTGCGCACTGCCGTCGCCGCGGAGCCCGGCAAAATGCTGGTAGTTGCTGATGCCAGCCAGGTGGAGCCTCGTATCCTGGCGGCAATGAGCGGGGACGAAAAACTAGCGCTTGCCGGCAGAGGAACTGATTTATATCTGGGTATCGCCAAAATTGGTGAGTATACCGGGTCAGCGCTGAACGAGCGTGCTCAGGCAAAAATTGCGCTATTAGGTGCCATGTATGGGGCGACCACCGGCGAGTCTGGAAAGCTCATGCCTCACCTACGCACGATGTTCCCTCAGGCGATTGAATTTACTGAACGCGCGGCCCGAGTTGGAGAGCAGGGCGGGCAGGTCAGCACTTATTTGGGCAGGGTGTCTCCGGCGCCTTCTTCCGAGTGGTTTGAACGCCAACGCCGCCAGGCTACAGCCGAAGACGAGCGGGCGGCGCTGGCTGCTTCTCGTAGTTGGGGTCGTTTTACCCGCAATTTTGTGGTTCAGGGTACCGCCGCAGAGTGGGCTCTGTGCTGGATGGCGCAGATTCGACAAAAGCTCCGCGCCACCACGCTGTTCGGAAAGCCTTTGCAATCTCAACTGGTATATTTCCTCCACGATGAGATCATGATTTACGGCCCTGAACGCGAGGCTGCACTGTGCGAGCAGATAGTTCGGGACGCCGCACAAGCTGCCGGTGAGGTTCTATTTGGTCATATTTCGGTGGAGTTTCCCGTAACTATTGCCGTCACGGATAACTATTCCACAGCGAAATAGGGTTCCCTATTTTTTCTCGTACCCAGGTGCCGGACGGCGAACCGTGGGGTCCCATTCTTCGGTCCACCCTAACTGGGTAAAGATTCGGTCCAGAACGATTCCCGTAAAACCCCAAATCACAAATTCTTGTTCGGCGTTTTGTACGGTAAAAGCCGGGGAGGAATGAACGCTCTTTCCATGCTTGACCGTTGCCATATGCCGGTTTGCAGGGTTCAGCAAATCAGAGACTGGAACGCGTAGAACCAAGGCGGATTCTTTGGCGTCTTGGGCAGCCACGAGCGATGGTTTGTTCCACCACGCCAGCACGGGAGTTACGCTGAAATTGCTCACGGGTAGCCCGATTTCGCCAAATTCTCCTAAGATTTCGACGCCGGAGGGGTCGAGCCCGGTTTCTTCCACCGCTTCGCGTAAAGCGGCAACATAGGAGACGGGTTTGTTGGTTTCAGAGGCGGTCGCTAGATCTTCTGGGTCGACCTTGCCACCGGGAAATGCAGGTTGACCAGCGTGTTGGCGTAGGGTTGCCGCGCGCACCACAATCAGGACATCTAAATCATCTGCAACGTGTCCCTGACGATGGGTCGCGGGAACCTCATCCAAAACACCAAACAGAATCAACACGGCTGCTTGTTTGACGCTGGAATCATCTAGCTCCCCCACTCGCCAGCTTTCTGCAGGATCGTTCACCAAGTTCTCTGCCCGTGCAAGCTTCTTGAGCTGCGTTAGAGCCGGATGCTCAGTTTTATGCTCCAAGACTCCACCCTTCGCTTCGCAATTCTTGGCGAGATACACCCTGCACAAACCTGAGATGCAGGTGTTCGCGCCCCGGTGCCATCTCGTACTTCAATAATTGTGCCGCTTTTGTCTCATCGGTTTCGCCGATTCCATAGCTGGGGCATAAATCGGCGATAGGGCACACTCCGCACGCCGGTTTTTTAGAGTGACAAATACGCCGTCCATGATAGATGAGACGCTGAGAGAGATCAGTCCAATCAGAGGAATCGAAGAGTTCAGCGACATCTTTTTCAACCTTCGCAGGTTCCTCATGAGTAGTGAATTCAAGCCGGCGCGATAACCGTCCAAAATGCGTATCAACGGTTAGACCAGGCCGCCCAAAAGCATTACCTAGCACCACAAAAGCGGTCTTCCGACCGACCCCTGCAAGTTTGACGAGCTCCTCTAATTCCTGGGGAACTACGCCGTCATAGTCTTCAGTGAGCTGCTGCGCCAGGCGCACGATAGAGGCTGCCTTAGAACGGTAAAAACCAAGCGGTTGCACTATTTCTTCTACTGCTTCCAAGGGAGCCTCTGCCAGTGCGTGAGCATCTGGATAATGCTGAAAGAGAGTGGGAGTCACCGAGTTGACCCGCACATCGGTGGTTTGGGCAGAGAGTACCGTGGCAACGAGCAGTTCAAAGGGGCTCTCGAAATCTAATTCAGCAACAGCATAGGGGAAAGTATCTGCCAGGATTCGATTAATCTTGCGGGCGCGTCTTTTCTTGCCCAGGGGCGATTCAGGATTTTTCCGGCGACGACGAGCGGCGTCCTCTGCCTTAAAAGGCGGTACCTGGCGAATTTCCAGGAGGCTTAGCTCCTGTTCTGATAAAGGCTCGGTTGGCGTTAATCTGCTCACTCGTTCAAGATTACACGCTGAATATTTCACCTGATTTTTACGAGCTTATGACGGAATAAATGTGACAGGAGCAACAAATTCCCTTACTGTGAAAAGCAGTTACACTTCCCGCTGAGCATATTGCTCAACGTCAGCTGAAAGGATATTCCCATGTCAGAGGCCCCTCAAACGTTTGCTCCCCCGGCAGAATTCACCGCACAGGCAAATGCCACCGCAGATTTGTACGAGACCGCTCGCGAGCAGGGCCCCGAGTTCTGGGCTCATCAAGCACGAGAACTTCTCACCTGGAGCAAGGATTTCACGCAGACTCTGGACTGGTCGAACCCTCCCTTTGCCAAATGGTTTGCAGACGGTGAACTCAACGCTTGCTACAACGCCGTGGACCGCCATGTAGAAGCCGGCAAGGGCGACCGCATTGCTATCCTGTTCGAAGGTGAACCTGGCGATACCCGCGAGTACACCTATGCTCAGCTCAAAGATGAAGTCTCCAAGGCTGCAAACGCTTTCGAATCCCTGGGCGTAAGCAAGGGCGATCGCGTGGCAGTGTACTTGCCCATGATTCCCGAAGCCGTTATCACCATGCTGGCTTGTGCCCGCATTGGCGCCATTCATTCGGTAGTTTTCGGCGGTTTCTCTGCAGATGCACTTCTTTCCCGCATTAAAGACGGCGAAGCTAAGCTCGTGGTCACCGCCGATGGCTCCTTCCGCCGTGGCAAGCCTTCCATGCTCAAGCCTGCCGTCGATAAGGCACTGGAAAAGGGTGGCAAGTCAGTTACCAACGTGGTGGTTGTCAAGCGCAATGAAGCTGAGGTTGCATGGACCGAAGGACGTGACCTCTGGTGGAGCGAGATCGTCGATGCTGCTTCAACTGAACACACACCCTCGGCACAGAATGCCGAAGATCCGCTGTTCATCCTTTACACCTCCGGCACTACCGGCAAACCTAAGGGCATTTTGCACACAACCGGCGGCTACCTCACCCAGGGCGCTTTTACCCACAAAAACATTTTTGACCTCAAACCCGAAACCGACGTGTACTGGTGCACTGCTGACGTTGGCTGGGTAACCGGTCACTCCTATGTTGCCTACGCCCCGCTGGTCAACGGCGCCACCCAGGTCATTTACGAAGGCACCCCAGACTCCCCGCACCGCGGCCGTTTCTGGGAAATTGTGCAAAAATACGGCGTTTCCATCATGTACACCTCCCCCACCGCGATTCGCACCATGATGAAGTGGGGCGAAGACATCCCCGCTGAATACGACCTTTCTTCCTTGCGCGTTCTGGGAACCGTGGGCGAAGCTATCAACCCTGAAGCCTGGGTCTGGTTCCACCGAGTCATTGGTGGCGGCAAGTGCCCCATCGTCGACACCTGGTGGCAGACCGAAACCGGAGCAATCATGGTTTCGCAGTTGCCCGGCGTCACCGTTGCAAAACCTGGCTCGGCTCAGCAGCCAATCCCCGGCGTCAACATAGATGTAGTAGACGACCTTGGCGATCCGCTACCCAATGAACAACCCGGACTGCTGGCCATCACCGAGCCCTGGCCCTCTATGTTGCGCACCATTTGGGGTGATGACGAACGCTTCGTGGACACCTACTGGGCACGCTTTGGCGACCGCTACTTCGCGGGCGACGGTGCAAAGCGCGACGCCGACGGCGACCTCTGGGTTCTGGGTCGCGTGGACGACGTCATGAACGTCTCCGGCCACCGCCTCTCCACCCCCGAAATTGAGTCCGCTTTAGTCTCCCACCCCTCAGTCGCAGAAGCTGCAGTAGTAGGCGCAACCGATGAAACCACCGGCCAGGCAGTCATGGCATTCGTCATTCTCTCCGACGAAGCGCAGGGACAAAACCTCAACCACGAAGAACTGGAGCAGGAAATCCGCGCCCATGTGGGCGTAGAAATATCACCGATCGCTAAACCCAAGCGAGTGGTCATCGTGCCCGAGCTACCCAAGACTCGCTCAGGCAAGATTATGCGCCGCCTGCTCAAAGACGTCGCAGAAGACCGCCAGGTAGGCGACGTCACAACCTTGGCTGACTCGACCGTCATGGATGCGATTGTAGAGACGTACAAAAAGTAGCAGTCGCTCTGCAAACACAGCAACGGTGAACGAACCTTCTCGCCTGGCTCGAAAGCTCTCGCAAAGGCGATTCATGCCAGACCCAGTCAGTTCACCGTTGCTGTGTTTGCGAGCTTTCCTCTGTTTTAGATGCTGGGGAGCTTCATACCAAAAATACCGACCGTTAGACTAAAGCCATGTCGCAAACCATTTTCGTGCTCAATGGCCCCAATCTGAATATGCTGGGCACCCGCAAACCTGAGATCTATGGAATCACCACCCTCGCTGATATTGAGGAACAGGTACGAATGCGCGCCGCCCAAGCAGGGTTCGATGTGCAGTTTATGCAGTCAAACCATGAAGGTGCGCTCATCGACGAAATCCAGCGAGCGCGCACCGAAGCTGCGGCAATCATCATCAATCCGGCAGCTTATACGCACACATCGGTGGCGATTCACGATGCTCTAGAAGCCGCCGAATTACCGGTGGTAGAGGTTCATCTTTCGAATGTGCACCGCCGGGAGGACTTTAGACACCGTTCGTTTGTGTCTTTGCAAGCCACCGCAGTGATCGCAGGAGCGGGCGCATGGGGTTACACCATGGCAATAGATTTCCTGACCCATTACTTGAATGAGAAATCGTAAAGAGCGCTAGGTCGTTGGTATCGTACCGGGAGTACACTGGCCACTATCGACAGTCTGCGTATCGGCGGAATGAGATGCTAGGACGTCGGAGAGGACCGAGACCGGAATAGCGTAGCCCGTCTGCCCCTGAGTTGCTTTGGCAAAGATAACGCCCACTACGTTGCCGTTTATATCAAGTACCGGACCACCAGAATTTCCCTGCTCAACATTGGCAGCCAATTGATACACCAGTCGCACCGGGTTCTTTTCGCCTGTTACCGAATCGATGGTTTGGGTATAACCGAGCCCCTGCACCGTGGCGCTGCGATTCTGGAACGGGCCACCTTGAGGAAAGCCCATAAAAGCAACGGTGGTTCCCGCTGCGGCGTTGCTTCCCAGGGTAAGCGGCGTGGTTTCAAGATTATCGACTCGCAAGAGCGCTAAGTCTTCGGTGGGATTATAGTAAACGATATCTGCCCTGTGGGACTTGCCTGCGGCGTCCTGAACCACGGGTTGCTCGACGCCGGAGACCACGTGCGCGTTCGTCACCACTACATGTGGTGCAGCAACAAAGCCTGATCCTTCGGAACTGAAGCTGCAGGCCTCCGCCGCTCCCCAAATTTGCACCACCGATTCCCGAGCAGCTTCTAGCGCAGGATTAGAAATAACCTCGGTAGGTGCTTCTTCTGAGGGGAACAAAAGATTTTGAACTTCAGGAATTACTCCTGAACTGATGACCTGTGCCCGAGCTTTTTCTACCTGAGTTTCCCAGGAATCGGGGGTGAGACGAATGAGCGTCTCAATAACCCTAGATTCAGAGACAGCTGTATTGATGGGCGTTACGCCCAAAGGTTTCACGATCAGGGCAAGCACCACGATTGCCAAAGAAGCAACCACAAGATTCAGAATCGCTCCTGCTACCCGCTCGACGCCGCGTAAGGGGGTGGCGTCAGAAAACCGCCGAATGGCACGTCCTACGAGGAAACCAAGCCACTGGCCAACCACCACGCATAATACGACTGAGATGACAGCTGCAATGACATACCAGTGGGCGTCCACCTGGGTGATGACCCAGGGAGTGATGTAGAAAGCGGCAAGAACACCTAGCGCAAATCCAGCTAGGGTTCCCAAGGATACGAAAAATCCCCGGCGTAATCCGTTCAAGAAATAGAGCACCAGAATAAGCACCAAAATAATATCGAGCAGATGAAATCCCACGGGTGCTCCCCTCATGTTGAGACAGGCTGACCTATCTATTGTGCCGTAGATAGAAATTCCGACTCTAGTAGGTTTTTCTTCAAGCAGGGCTCAAATTACTCTTAGAGCCACCTGTGGAAAGTGAATGCCCGGTAAATAGGGGTGTGTCCAGCCATAAATTGAGGTAGTCTCGATACTAGTTGAATATGTCACACCATTTTTGGCGTGTATAGACAGCCGGGTTTATACTCATTCTCTACGCCTCAAAGATATGGCATTCACACCCTAAGATTTTAAGGAGAGACATGGATCTTGAAGTACTGCGTCGCGCACCCCTCTTTGCATCCCTCGACGACCAGGCATTTGCCGCACTAACCGAAGACATCACCGAGGTCGACCTTTCACGAGGCGCTAACCTGTTCTATGAGGGCGATCCCGGAGATCAGCTCTACTTCATCGTTTCCGGCAAGATTAAGCTCGGACGCACCGCATCAGACGGCCGCGAGAACCTCGTAGCTATCATGGGCCCCGGTGAAATTTTCGGTGAAATGGCTCTGTTCGATCCTTCACCTCGTTCCACCAGCGCAACCGCTGTTTCTGAAACCCGTCTCGCAGCCGTCAAGCACGAATCTTTGCGCAAGGCTATGGAGAAGTCACCTCAGATTTCTGCTCAGGTTCTTCAGGCTTTGGCTCGTCGTTTGCGCCGCACCAACGAGAACCTTGCAGACTTGGTCTTCTCCGACGTTCCCGGTCGCGTTGCAAAAGCTCTGCTGGATTTGGCAGACCGCTTTGGTCGCCCCGCGACCGACGGCATCTTGGTAGCTCACGAGCTGACTCAGGAAGAGCTGGCTCAACTGGTTGGCGCTTCACGCGAGACCGTGAACAAGGCACTGGCTGAATTTGTGTCCCGCGGCTGGATTCGTTTGGAAGCACGCGCGGTGGTCATTCTTGACCTGCAGCGTCTACGCAATCGCTCACGCTAAATTTTCATCGCCCCATAATGGGCGCAAATAAAATTCCCCGTGGAAATTTCCACGGGGAATTTTTTATGTCTTTGATAAATGGGTCGCTAAAGACGGCACTTCTCGCGGGCGCCCGCTTTGGTGGGTGCGGTAAAACGCAACATAAACTCGCCGTCTTTCATCACGACGTCCGCTTTTTTTACGCTGACGGCGCGCTTTTGCGCCAGATAAGCGACAGACGTGGACGCGCGGGCAAGATCTTCAAGAACGCACAGTGAGCCAGGAGTAATGAGCTCTTCAAAGCTCCGACCGCGGGTTTCTTCCTGGTTGATGAGATCACCCAGGTAAGAAGTTTCCTTATGTGCCAACAGTTCGCGCACGTTCACCCAATCGCCCCAAATCCCTTTGGAGGTCAGCAGCTTAGGGTTCTGCCCCACCGGTGCGGCACACGCAAAGTAGTGGGTGTCGTAGCGTTTATGGCGAAAATCTGGTGAGTGCCAGCGCACGATGGGGCGCAAGAGGTCAGTGCGCAGTTTGAGTCCGCGCTTGATCAGGTAGTCACCGAAGTTCTTATCGCCGTTGGCTACGGCTTCACGCACGGCCATCTGATCGCATCCGTCTGAGCTGACCTCTACGGTACTCAGCTCATCGGAGCCGGCCAACAGAATACCGATTTCTTCAAACGATTCACGGATAGCGCCCACTACCGCCGTGTGCGCGGTTTCGAGATTGTCATGGTGGAAGACGTCGCGCCACACTTCGTTACTGGGGCCGATCCAGGGCACCTGTTCGGAATCTTCTGGCGTGCATAAGCCACCGGGGAAAGCCACCGTACCCATGGGAGAGAATCCCGGACGGTAGGTCAGGATAGTTTCTAACCCTTCGCGACCGTCTCGTACATAAACAATAGAGGAGGCAGTTTTTGCCTGGCATGCGCCTTCAGCGCCCTCTTCAATCCATGCTTTGACAGCGGGAGCAAATTCTTCAGGAATCTTAAAAAACCGCTCGCAGGTGGCGCTGGGTTCTGCCGGGGATACCGGACGCTTAGGACGAACGGTATTGAGGGCACCGGTATATAAACCGGTTTTAGATGTACTCGACAATGATCTCAACTTCTACAGGCGAATCCATGGGCAGCACAGGAGTGCCTACCGCAGAGCGGGCGTGTATACCGGCGTCGCCAAAAATCTCACCAAACAGTTCGGAGGCACCGTTGATAACACCGGGCTGACCGAAGAAAGAGGGTTCCGATGCCACGAATCCGACAACTTTAACAATCTTCTTCACACGGTCTAAATCACCGATGACCTGCTTGACCGCAGCCAAGGCGTTCAAGGCACAGATAGCGGCTAGTTTCTTCGCTTCCTCGGGGCTAACCGTTCCCTCTGTTGCAGCATCAGAGACTTTACCCACAGCGGGCAGTTTACCGTCCACGAAAGGAAGCTGACCCGAGGTATACACATAGTTTCCGCTGGTAACTGCCGGCACGTAGGCTGCGACAGGCTCGGGTGCATGGGGTAGTTCATACCCCAGTTCGCGGATGCGTTCCTCAATGTAAGAGTTATTTTCGCTCATCGTGTGTCCTTGTAAATAAATCGCTGTATATAAAGCGCACAAAGACCGGCTTCGTACCTCAACAGCACGAAAAACCGGTCGTTTGTTCAAGTGTAGTAGTGGCTATGCCTTCTTGCGCTTGAAGTAAGCGATGGGGTTTCCCGCAGTAGGGGCAACCATGTTGCCTTCAGGAGCAGAAGAAGCAGGTGCAGATGAAGGGAGAACGGTTACGAGTTCCCAGCCATCTTCACCCCAGTTATCGAGGATCTGCTTGGTAGCGTGAATCATCAAGGGCACAGTTGCATATTCCCATTTTTCCATACCCCTAGCCTAGTGCTTGTGATGAGGATTTGGAAAGTTAAAACGTTCCCACTCCCCAATTCTCAGATTCAACTTGTAAACTGTGGGAATGGCTTCATCCAAGAACGTTCGTACCAAGCGCACTCCCGGTGACTTTATTCAGTTCATTGCACTGAGTATTATCGCCGGTTTTTTGACCGCAGGCATTCTCATACCTCCTACCGTTGGCGTGGGAGTTGCCGCGACGTCCTCCATTAACTGGTTCAAGGGTCTTCCTGAGGATATGTCTGAAGGACCGCTCTCACAGCCGTCGAGGGTTTTAGCCTCCGATGGTAAGACCGAGCTGGCTTCTTTCTACTCTCAGAACCGCACCTCGGTGCCCCTTTCGGACATGTCCAAGCATATGCAGGACGCCATTATTTCGGTCGAAGACCGTACGTTCTATGAGCACGGCGCAGTATCTCCGCTCGGTATGTTCCGCGCTGTTGTCAACAACTTTCTCCGCCCAGGCAACCGCCAGGGTGCATCTACGCTGACCCAGCAGTACGTTAATAACCTTTTGATTGACCAGGCTGAAGTTAACGGTGAAGAAGCCTCAACCCTAGGCGCGAACAAGGGTTACATGGATAAGGTCAAGGAAATCAAGCTTGCGATTTCCATGGAGCAAAATAAGTCCAAAGACGAAATTCTTGAAGGCTATCTCAACATTGTGAACCTCGGTGGTTCTAACTATGGTGTAGAAGCCGCTTCTCAGTACTACTGGGGCATTCCGGCTTCTAAGCTCAATGTTCAGCAGTCGGCTCTACTGGCGGGTATGGTGCAGTCCCCCAACCAGTACCGTCCCGATGTTAACCCTGAGATGGCTAAAGAACGCCGCAACGTGGTGCTTGGAACTATGTACCGTGACGGCAAGATTAATGAAGACGAATACAATGAAGCCGTAAATTCTGAACTTGATCTTGACCTTCATTACTCAGAAAGCGGCTGTGAAGCTGCCGGCGCTAATGCTTACTTCTGTAATTACATTGTTGCTCAGGTAATGCAAGACAAAGACTTTGGGGCAACCCAAGATGACCGTCTAGCAAACCTTTACCGTGGTGGCTACACCATTACCACAACCCTGAGCACCAGCGCTCAGTCTGATGCCAAGAAAGCTGTGGAAAATACTCAGCCTTCCGATAACAACCCTGACGATGTAAACGCCTCTTTGGTGTCTGTAGAGCCAGGTTCGGGCAAAATCGTTGCAATGGCTCAGAACACCGCCTTTGGGGATGCCGATGACACTAACCAGTTCTCTCTTTATAACTACAACGTAGATGCGCAGGACGGTGGCACGGCAGGTTTCCAGGTGGGTTCGACTTTTAAGCCCCTCGTTCTTGCCGAGTGGATTAAGGAAGGTAAGGGCGTCAACGCCACCATCGACGGTACCAAACTGAGCTACCCTGCGTCCTTCGGTTGGAGAGCCTCTTGTGTTGAAGGCGGCAACGTCTACTACAAGGATGGCGGGCCGTTCACCTTCCAGAACGCTGAGGGTGGCTACCAGACGTGGAACACCGTTGCTTACGGTTTGAAGAACTCTATTAACTCTTTCCTCTATTCCATCGCTTCGCAGGTCGATCTCTGTGGCGTCCAAGAAACTGCTAAGGATTTGCACGTATTCACGGGTAGCCCCGGAGAGAAAGTAGCTTACGACCCTAAGAACCTCTCCGGATTGATTGGTGCACAGCCAGCCTCGCCGCTCACGATGGCATCTGCATTTGCTACCTTCGCTAATGAAGGAACCTATTGCGAGCCTCAGGCAATCAATGAGGTAAAGGATCGTCGGGGCAATACCATTCGCAAATTCAACGCAAATTGTGAAAAAGCAATGGATAAGGATGTCGCTAACGGCGTCAATTATGTGCTCAAACAGGTTTTGGTCGACGGTTCGGCGTGGAGGCGCGGTATCGGCCTGGAAGATGCTTCGGCTGCCAAGACTGGTACTACCGATAATTCCACTCAGACCTGGACTGTAGGTTACACCCGTGGTCTTTCCACAGCTTCATGGGTAGGCAATCTTAACTTGGGCTCTCGCTCACTGAACAATCTTTCTATCAACGGTAAGCGCTTGGACTACGTTGACGGCGCTACCTATGCAGGTGGTCAGTGGCAGGAATTCATGCAGGCCCAGGCCAAGAAGTACAACACCAAGAAATTCAATATGCCTTCGGAGAAGGTTCGAGGGACCCAGTCCTAACGAGGAGAAAATATATTCATGGTGAATTCCACCAATGTGGCGGCTTCTGCTGTTTCTGTGGCTAAGGGCGTTGGCGCCCTGACCGCTGCGGGATCTTTCGCGGGGGCCGCCACCCTCGCTTATGCTCACTTTATTGAGCTCAACAATTTCCAGGTACGGCACGAGACTTTGCCTCTTTTGCCTGCGGGGTCTGCTGACTTCACTATCTTGCATATCTCAGATATGCATATGGTTCCCGGTCAAAAGAAGAAGCATGAATTTATGCATTCGCTGGCTGAAATCAATCCTGATTTGGTCATCAACACCGGTGACAACCTCTCACATATGAAAGCTCTGCCCTCTCTGCTGAATGCGTTGGATCCGCTGTTGGATTTCCCCGGCGTCTATGTGCCAGGGTCTAACTGCTACTACGCGCCGGTTTTCAAAAACCCCGCACGGTATCTGTGGAAAGAATCTACTTCTGATGAGGGCGTGGACCCTTCTAAGGAGCGCCTACCAACCCAAGATATGCACGACGCTTTTGACGCTCGCGGCTGGGTAGGACTCATCAACCGCTTCGACACATTGACCCTCAATGGGTTGCGTTTAGAGTTCTCCGGTGTGGATGATCCCCACCTGGAATTCGACCGTCACCCGGGGTTCTCCCCCACTGCTTTTGATACAGAACCTGCGCCGTCTGTTCGTTTGGGGGTGTGCCACGCACCCTATATGCGCACGCTCACTCGGTTTGTGGACGACGGCGCTCAAGCAATCTTTGCCGGGCACACCCACGGTGGGCAGGTTTGCCTACCCGGTGGAAAAGCCCTGGTTTCAAACTGTGATTTGGATCCATCCCGCGCGAAGGGAGTGTCCCTGCAGTCAGGCGTACCCGTGGAAGTTTCTGCGGGTTTGGGCACCTCTCGCTTTGCTGCAATTCGCTTGTTCTGCCCACCAGAAGCAGTGGTAGTGACGCTTACCGCTGCGCGTCAATAAACCAGCAGAGAAACACAAACTGTCATCAGGCTCATAGGGGTAAAGTAAATCCCTATGAGCCTGATCCACACCTCTCATCTGCCCGTTCCTCCTCCCACCGTTGTTGATCAGCCGCAAAACCTTACGCTGTGGCAGTATATGAAGCCCATTCGCGCCAAGTGGCTGACAGGTGTGGCGGTTGCGATATGCGCGTCGGTTATTGGTATTTCCATTCCGCAGGTTTTGGCGTGGATTGTGGATCATCTGGTGGCACACGAAAACCCGTCAGGTTCCACGGTGTGGGCCGGTGGTTTGCTGATGATTGGGCTCGGGCTACTCCAAGCAGGTCTCATTTATGTCCGCCGCATGCTGGTGATTGACCAGGCCTCGACCGTCGAAATGAGCATGCGGATGTCTCTCTTCGACCACCTCATGCGTATGCCTGCAGCTTTCCATGACCGCTGGCCGTCGGGGCAGTTGCTGACCCGTTCAACCTCAGACCTGTCATTGATGCGCCGCTGGATAACGTTTGGTTCTATTCAGTCCATTTCTTCCACCGTGATGCTTGCGGCTGGTCTGTTTTATCTGTTTCGAGGCTCCTGGCTGTTGGGACTGATATACCTTTGCTCAGTGCCCCTTATGTTGCTGACACTGTGGTTGTTTGTGAGGACGATGAAGAGCCTGACCCGCAGCGTACAGCAACAGTCGGGTGATTTGGCAACGTCCGTTGAAGAATCGGTACAGGGTATCCGCGTGCTGAAGGCACTGGGGCAGGGGCGAAACTCGCTCTCCCGTTTCACGGCGCAATCTGCAA
Source organism: Rothia amarae (assembly GCF_042677725.1). Lineage (NCBI taxonomy): Bacteria > Bacillati > Actinomycetota > Actinomycetes > Micrococcales > Micrococcaceae > Rothia > Rothia amarae. The sequence goes on along the minus strand of NZ_JBHUCN010000015.1, from coordinate 170,579 downwards.
CTCTTATGAATACCGAAATCGCCCGCTCTCGAGCGGTGGGTAGCATGCTGGTGAAAACTATCAGCATCACAGCAGTCACTATGGCGATTTCGCTCTTTGTGGGTATTCATCAGGTGGCGCAAGAGAAAATGTCCCTCGGCGAACTCACCGCGTACTTTGCCACGACCGCAGTATTGACTCCCCAGATTCAACGTGCGGGAATGTTCATTAGTATGTGGCTGGACTCCAAAGTTGCCATGGAACGTCACCGCGAAATTATGCAGGAACCTGTGGGCGAGGATGTTCTTCTGGTCAGCGGAGTTACTACCCCGCAGGTGAGCAGGCACGATGCCGCAGGTGTAAAGTTCGAGCATGTCAGCTTCACTTTTGGCAGGGATGAGAAAGATGTTCTTCACGATCTGACCCTCGACGTCGCCCCCGGCGAAATTCTCGCGCTGGTGGGTTCTACCGGCAGCGGAAAGTCCACGGTTTTACAGCTCATCCCCCGCCTATATGCACCCACCCAAGGGAGGGTACTGCTGGATGATACCGATATCTCAACTATTTCTTTGCCTGAGCTACGCGCGCAGATGGCTATTGCTTTTGAAGAGCCCGTTCTCTTTTCCTCATCGGTTCGCAAGAATGTTCTCATGGGGGTTGAGACCGAAAAATTCAACTCTGAAGAACTGGAGTCTATCGTCGCCACAGCCTTGCGCGTGTCCGCTTCAGATTTCGTAGACGCACTGCCCGACGGCGTCGAGACTCTCATTGGCGAAGAAGGTATGAGTCTATCTGGCGGTCAGCGGCAACGCCTCTCTCTGGCACGCGCTATTGCTTGCGATCCGCGCGTCCTACTCTTAGACGATCCGCTTTCAGCGCTCGATGTGAACACAGAAGAAGCAGTGGTGGACATGCTCAAAGAGCAACTCAAGAATACGACGACAATCATTACCGCCCACCGCCCCTCTACGGTTGCGTTAGCTGATCGAGTGGCGCTCCTCGATGAAGGACGGATTGCCGCGATAGGAACCCACAGCGAATTGATGAAGAACCCTGCCTATGCCCGGTTGATGTTGCTGAACCCCAACGATTCAACAGCGAAAAACCATACTTCGCAGAATCAGGAGGTGCTCTAATGCCTCACGGTTCAATGGCTCCGCTGGCGGAAGACCGCGTGAAACTCTCGGCGCAGGAACAAAAAGAGGTTCGGGCGCGGTCGATGGCGCTTTTGAAATCCGTGCTGACGCCACTGAAGAAGGAACTGATCTGGACGATTGCGCTGGTAGTCGTCTCGGAAATCCTCTCCACCGCCATGCCCCTGCTCCTTTCCTACGGAATCAACCGCACTATTACGCCGCTGGTAGAAGGAAACGGTGCGCCCGCCACAACAGTTGTTGTGATTTATTTTGGGGTGGCCGCCGTCTCGGCTATCACGCTCTATTTCAATACCGTTTTGACCGCCCGCGTTTCTCAAAAGGCGCTCTTTGACCTGCGACAACGCATGTTTGCCCAGGCTCAAACCCTCTCTGTTGGTTTTCACGAGACATATACCTCGGGGCGGGTAGTCTCACGATTGACTTCTGATCTCGATACGCTCAAAGCCTTTCTCGATTCGGGGCTCTCGCAGGTTGCATCAACCCTGCTCTACATGTGTTTTACCGTTGTTGCTATCATTCTGCTGGACTGGCGGGCAGGGCTCGGTTTGCTCGTTGCTGCCATTCCGCTGTTTTTCCTGACGAAATGGTTCCGCAAGCATTCAACCCTTGCCTATCGTGCTCAACGAGTAGCTAATGCCCGGTTGATTGGTCGCTTTGTCGAAACATTCACCGGAATCAGCGCGGTCAAGGCATTCGGTTCAGAGGCAGAATCACGCGAGAAATTCGGTGTTGAAGCCGAAGACCTCCGCGTGAAAGTCATGGACTCAATCAAACTCAATGGCATCTACATGCCCACTCTGATTGCGCTGGGCAATATCTTTGTGGGAGCCGCCCTGATTATTGGTGGGTATGCTGTGCTCGGTGGCAGTATGCAGGTAGGTACGCTACTGGCTCTGACCATTTATTCAACCCGTGTTTTCGAACCTGTGGTGATGCTCTCTGACTTTTACAACATGTTCCAGTCAGCGGTCTCCGCATTGGAAAAAGTCTCAGGTTTCTTAGCCGAAAAACCAACGGTAGCTGATCCTGAGCATCCGATTGAACGCAGAAGCCCAGCTCAAGGAGAAGTTGTTTTTGAGAACGCTTCATTTAGCTACATTGAAGGTCGCCCGGCACTTTACCCCTTCAACCTCACCGTGCCTGCGGGGCAGCATGTCGCGCTCGTCGGGAAAACCGGGGCGGGTAAATCAACCGTAGCCAAACTCGTTGCTCGCTTTTATGACCTGACCGAAGGCAGGTTGCTACTGGATGGCGTCGATATTAGAGAGCTCCCTGATGCGCAGTTGCGCCAGGAGGTAGTGATGGTGACGCAAGAGGCATTCCTCTTTCAAGGCACGGTTGCCGATAATATCCGCTTAGCACGCCCCGACGCCAGCGATGAAGAAGTAGAAGAGGCCGCTCGCAAAGTAGGCGCCCACGACTTCATCATGTCTTTAACGGAGGGTTATTCAACCAATCTGGCGCAGCGCGGCGGACGTGTTTCTGCTGGTCAGAGACAGCTGATTTCCTTTGCCCGGGCATTCTTAGTGAATCCTGCGGTGCTCATTTTGGATGAGGCGACGGCATCGCTGGATATTCCTACCGAACGACTCGTTCAAGAAGGATTGGCAAAATTACTGGACGGGCGCACCTCGTTCGTTATTGCCCACAGGCTCTCTACCGTTCTGGATTCGGACAGAGTCTTGGTGGTGGATGACGGACGCATTATTGAAGACGGCTCTCCGGCGGAATTGACCGCTGGCACCGGCAAATTCGCCCAGATGGTTCAGGCATGGGACGACGCCATGGCAACGTAGAAATACCTATTCGGGCATATGAAAATGGCTTAATAATTCTCCATTCTCTTCCTCAAACGGGCTAGAGTGAAAGAAATATCCCCTAGTTTGCGAGGTCAATTATGCCCACCGTGACTCATACTCCTGATGCACTCAAAAATGGAGTGCAGGAGGACTTTATCAAGCTCACCTCGGCGTTGCAGGGTGCGGTGGATGAAAAGAACTTTTCGGGGCGAGAGATTGACCGGTTAGCGATTGCCCACGATGCCTCGCATTATCTTTTGGTGCCCGGCGGTATTATTCGGCCCGAAAATGCCCAGGACATCGGTAAAATTTTCGCTGCTGCCCGCGAGCATCAGATTCCTCTAGCTTTCCGTTCCGGGGGTACATCGCTGTCTGGTCAATCTTCTTCTGACGGTATTTTGCTGGATACCCGCAAGCACTTCAAAAAGATTGAAGTACTTGATTCAGGTCGGCGAGTCCGGGTTGCACCCGGTGCTACGGTCATGATGGTCAACAACCATTTGGCACCCTATGGCTATAAATTAGGGCCCGATCCGGCGTCCTGGTCCGCATGCACCATCGGTGGAGTGGTCGCTAACAATTCCTCGGGAATGAGTTCTGGCACCGAGTTCAACACCTATAACACGCTGGATTCTATGGTGTTCGTGCTGCCATCTGGCACCGTTATTGATACAGCAGACCCCGATGCCGACGCCCAGTTACACGAACAAGAACCGGAGATTCACGAAGGACTTATTCGTTTGCGCAAGCGGGTAGTAGAAAATCCTGCCTCTGTCGATAAAATCCGCCAGCAGTTCTCTATGAAGAACACCATGGGCTACGGCATCAATGCTTTTCTGGATTTTGAAAAACCTGTGGATATTCTGGAACATCTGCTGATTGGCTCAGAGGGAACCCTAGGATTTATTGCCTCGGCGACCTATCGAACCCTCCCCATTTTGCCAGCTGTCACCACGGGTTTGTTGGTTTTCAAAAATCTGATTGACGCCTCTGAGTCCATTCCTGATTTGATAGCTCACGGCACAGCTACCGCAGAATTGCTGGATGCCACCTCTATCCGGGTAGCTCAGCGAACCGGTTTGGTAGCCGATGCGCTGGCACAGATTAATGTAGAGAACCACGCGGCAGTGCTCGTAGAATTTCAGGGGCAAACCCAGGGGGAGATTGATGAGCTTTCCCACCGCGCCGAACCGCTCTGGAAATCGCTTGATTTAGCGTCTCCGGTAACAATGAGCTCGAACCCAGCAGAGCGCAATAAGCTCTGGGCTGCCCGCCGCGGGCTCTACACCACGGTTGCGGGCAACCGCCCCTCAGGTACCAACGCGCTGCTTGAGGACGTCGTCGTGCCCGTCCAACAGCTAGGAGAGACCTGTAGAAATCTCAGCGAATTGTTCGACCAGCACGGCTACCGGGACTCCGTCATCTTCGGCCACGCGAAGGACGGCAATATTCATTTCATGCTCAACGAGCAGTTTAATGATGCCGCCCAACTCAGCCGCTATCAAGCCTTTACCGAGGACATGGTAGAACTGATTCTCGGAAATGCTGGCTCGCTCAAAGCAGAACACGGAACGGGTCGGATTATGGCTCCGTTCGTGCGCCAGCAGTACGGGGATGAGCTCTATGAAGTCATGGTAGCTATCAAACGCCTCATTGACCCCACCGGCATGCTCAACCCCGGTGTGCTCATCAACGAAGATAAGCAATCACTAGTTCAGAACCTCAAGGTTGCAGAAGAAGTAGAAGATACCGTCGACCGTTGTGTGGAGTGCGGATATTGCGAGCCAGCATGCCCGTCCAAGGACCTCACGCTGACACCACGCCAGCGCATTGTGATTCGGCGGGAAATGAAAAATGCTGAGGCAGCCGGGGATACCGAGTTACTGAACCGGCTCCAGCATGACTACCGTTACTCGGGTATTGAGACGTGCGCGGTTGATGGTATGTGCCTGACACGCTGCCCCGTGCACATCAATACTGGTGACCTCATCCGAGACCTGCGTGCCAAAAATCAAAACCCTGTGGCTGCACAGGGGTGGAAGGTAGCGGCTCAGGGGTGGGGAGCTCTCGCCCCTGCTGCCTCTCAGGCGCTCAACCTCGCTCATCTGATGCCGTCGCTCCTCCCCCGCACAGCCACCCAAATCGCCCGCAAAGTGCTCGATGAAGATACGGTTCCCCAGTACAACGCACAGTTACCTGCCGGTGGACGGCGGCGCCAGCCCCGCGCGAACCCACTGGCGGAAATCGTGTTCTTCCCCGCGTGCGTCAACGCAATGTTTGGTGGCGTTGACCACCGGGGCAAGGCAGATGAAACCAATGCTTCCCAGGCTTTCGAGCTGCTGTGCGAGCGGGCAGGAATTGAGTTCAATATCCCCACAGGTATTGAGGCGATGTGTTGCGGCACGCCCTGGAAATCCAAGGGTTTTACCTCGGGATATCAGGTGATGAGCGATCGAGTCTTGCAGAATCTCTGGTTGGCGACGCGCGGTGGACGGCTACCGGTGGTATGCGATGCAACGTCCTGTACCGAGGGTCTAGAAACCATGAAGGCTAAGGTCCGCGCAGCCGCGGAGTATCAGACAGGACGTTCCCTAGACGCCGATGAGCCCGATTTCTCTCGTATTGAGTTCATAGATGCTGTAGCTTTTACTGCCGAGCAGATACTTCCCCGATTAGAGGTCAAGCATAAACTCGATTCGTTGGTACTTCACCCCACCTGTTCCATGACTCACCTGGGCATTCAGCCCCAGTTCGAGATGATTGCACAGGCACTGTCTGAGGACGCCGTCGTCCCCTTGAACTGGGGGTGCTGCGCCTATGCTGGCGACCGTGGAATGCTTCATCCTGAACTGACCGCTTCGGCTACTCGCGCGGAAACTGCAGAAGTCAATGCCCGAGAATATGCTGCCTATGCTTCTTCTAACCGCACCTGCGAGCAGGGAATGACCGAAGCTACCGGGCATACTTATCAAAATATTTTGCAGCTGTTGGAGCGCGCTACGCGCTAGCTCACACACCCCATTCTTTGCGCAGTGTGCACTTTGCGCTAAAATAGAACAGTTGCTTGCAGATTCTTCTGTGAAGTTAACAATCGGGATGTGGCGCAGCTTGGTAGCGCGCGTCGTTCGGGACGACGAGGCCGCAGGTTCAAATCCTGTCATCCCGACAGAATAGAAAAACCCCAGAAACATGAAGTTTCTGGGGCTTTTTCTTTGTCTCTGAGAGAACGGCTAGTTAGCGCACCTCGGGGCGGTCAAACTCGTTGGGAGAAACGCGCTCCTCCTTAGACAGGCGAGAGGGCCACCAAACCTTGCGTCCAATATCTTCTACTAGCGCGGGGACGAAGAAAGCTCGCACCAGCGTGGCATCGAGTAGCACGCCAAAGGCAACGATAAACGCTAGCTGCACCATGAACATCAGCGGAATTACTGCCAATGCCGCGAAGGTTGCCGCCAGCACGATACCCGCTGAGGTAATCACACCGCCGGTAGCAATCAAACCACGGCGCATACCGGGGCGCGTGCCTATCTTGAGCGATTCTTCTCGCACGCGCGTCATCAAGAAGATGGTGTAATCAATACCCAGTGCTACCAAGAAAACGAACCCGTAGAGAGGTACTGAGGGATCTGCACCGGGGAATTTGAACAGGTGGTCAAAGACCAAAGTAGCGATACCCAAAGTGGCCAGGTAAGACATCAGGGTGATGACAACCAGCAGAATGGGCGCCACGATGGAGCGCAGTAACAACATCAGAATCAGCGTAATGACAACCAAAACGATGGGGATAATGACTACTCGATCACGCTGAGCCGAAACAATCGTGTCGTGATCTGAAGCGGTGTCTCCACCCACGAGTGCATCGGGTGAGACGCTCTTTAGCTTCTCCCGCATCTGCACCACGGTATCGGTAGCTGCCTGGGAGTCAGCGGGGTCGGATAAGGTTACCTGCATTAAGATGCGACCATTAGATTCAGTAGGTTGTGCGTTAGCAATCATGGGTGGCACGTTCTTGGCGCTCTCCCCCACCGGGATGGTGCCCGACGGCGAATCTTGCGAAACTACCGCAACGGAGGAGACACCTGCAAGCTGCTCAATGGCGTCCACCGCTTTGTCTTCATCTGCCGCAGGCAGAATCACGTTAGCCGGTGTACCTGAGCCGCCGGGGAAGTGCTCAGCCAAAACTTCCTGTCCAGTTGACGCTTGGGAACCGCCCAAGACCAAATCAGACTGGCGAACACCCTCAGCTTTGAAGCCGGTGGAAACTACCACAAAAATCGCGAGCCCAACAAAGCAAACTATCCAGATGGGGCGGGGTTTTGCTGCCACAAAATCTGCAATCTTGGTCCACAGCTTCGAGTCATGTTCCACACCGTGCTCAACGGCATGGCAGTCGAATCGAGGACGCGCGGGCCAGAACACCGCGCGTCCGCACAGGGCGAGCGCTGCGGGGAGGAAGGTCAAAGATGCCAGCATTGCCAGCACAATACCGGTAGCCGCTACAGGGCCCAGTGCCTTGTTGGAAGCAAGCTCGGAGAAAAGCAGGCACAGCAAACCGGCGATGACGGTACCGCCCGATGCTGCAATGGGCTCAATCGAACCGCGCCATGCTGCCTTGGTAGCGGCAAAACGATTCTGGTGGGCGATGAGTGCCTCACGGTAGCGCGCCACGTAGAGCAGGGCGTAATCGGTGGCGGCGCCTACCACCAGGATAAGCAAAATGCCCTGAACCTGCCCGTTGATTTTCACCCAACCAGCATCTGCCATATGCCAGACCACAAAGATTGCGCCAGAGAGCGCGACCATGGAGGACATCAACACGATGAGGGGCAAGATAGGTGAGCGGTAAACAATGAGAAGGATAACGAAGACTACGGCGAGGGCTACCAGCAGTAAAATGCCATCGATGCCGGCAAACGCCTGCGTGAGATCAGAGGCGAAACCGGCAGGTCCCGTCACATAGCCTTCTAGACCTTCGGGTGCGTTCTCGATTTCCGAACGGATGGTCTCGACGTTATCTGCCAGCGCCTCAGGGTCACTTAGCGGAATGACGATTTGCGCGGCTTTGCCGTCCTCAGAGGGGATTACCGGGGACGCCTGGTCAAAGGCTACTCCGGCGTCCTTAAATTTTTCAGGCAGGGACTGCAGATAGGCGTTCTGCTCCTTGCTCAGTTTCTGATCAGATTCAAACAGAATGATGGCAGGGGCAGAATCTGAATCATAAAAGTCAGTAATCTGCTGGGCAACCTTCGTGGAATCCGAGGAAGCGGGGAGAAAGTCCGTGGAAGAGTTGGTGGAGACTTCGGAGATTTTGCCAAAGTAAGGTCCGCCAGTACCAGCTACGCCGATCCATACAATGACAAGAGCGGCGGCGAGAAGTACACGTAACCAGTTCTTCGGCCTTTGTTGAGTAGGGGCTGAGGTACTTGAAGAGGGCATGAAAAGCCTTGGTGGGGAAGACGACGATGGTTACCCTCCACCCTATACAAAGTTGGGGTATCTTACCTAGCGGCGTCCGGAAACCCATCCCAAAACGGTCTCCACAGGCCCTCGGGCTGCAAAGGTCCCACCGAGTAAACGGTGCCAAAGGTTCGCAAAGACGAGGGCGAAGATGATGAGCCCTGCCATGACCCACCATGAATCGTCAGTACCTCCCCAGCTTTTCTCTTGCGCCAGCTTCACATACCCCGCCAGCAAAGCCAGTTGAGCGAGATAGAGGGTGAGGGTCATTCGACCGGTGACAGCTAATGGTTCTAGAGCAGACGGCCGGGAGCTGAAGATACGAGCAAGGAGGGAGCACCAGCAGACGATGGCTACCGCCAGGAGCATATCGAACCCCACTTCCCAGCGGTTACCGGTATAGGGGAAGAACTCGAACTGTTGGCTGGCATACCACCACGTAGAGCCCGCCGCCAGGGTAAAGACCAGAGCGCCGGCTATGTCACCGACGGCTCCCCACCGGTGCATCAAACGAATCAGAACAATTCCAGCGCACGCCCACCCCAGCATGGTAAAGACACGATAAGAAGACCCTTCGAACATCCACAGGGTCAGATAGTGCATCCATGAGCCCGACTGATAAAGCTGCACATGCAGCTCCTCAAAAGCAGTGATAGCCCAGGGAGTAAACCACCAAAAAAGAAGGGCCAACACCGCTAGCACCACCGTCGGTAAATAAACCAAAAGAGCCGCAAAAAGACTCAACACCCCCAAATAAGGCAGAACATTATCAACCTGCGCGCCCCAGGTATCAGACCATAATCCGAGAAAAATCAGTGCGAGAGCTCTCACCACCGAACCGGCAAAAAGAGCAGAAAATGTCATGCGGTCGGCAGAAAGATCAGCAGACACACCCACTAATAGGGCAAAAAGCGCTACGGTAAGAAACTCTGTGAGATTCAGGACGCCGGCGGGACCGGGGGAAGGCGCGGTATGCGCTACAAACATACTCAATAGCGCCACACAACGTGCTATATCGATACCGATGAGTCTGCCGCCTGGGGAAAATGCAGCGGTCATTCATGGCTCCTCATAGGGTGAAACAGGGGTGACGAGGTACAGCCTACCTTGGGTGCCTCCACTTTGGAGGCAACCCGCAAAAGAGAATAGAATGTGCAGGTCTTCTCCCCGAACTCAAGGAACTCATTGTGAACACTGCTTACGCTGTCTCTCACGCTGCGCTACTCGCCAGCTCTGAAACGGCAAACACCAGCGCTTATATCTCAATGTTCTGGATTGCGCTGGCTGCGATGCTCTCGCCCTTGATTTCTTCCATGACCGGTAAGAAGTTACCCGACGTCGTCATCCTTCTAGTACTGGGCATTATCATCGGCCCCCACGCGCTAGGACTGGCAGATACGTCCAACGGTGTCTCTCTGCTGAAAGATTTAGGGTTAGGCATTCTTTTTCTTATTGCCGGTTATGAAGTCAATGCCAGCGCCCTCAAAACGCGCCAGGGCGGATTTGCTGCGGGCACCTGGTTGGTGAGTTTTGCCCTGGGGCTGGTAGTTGGCGGGGTAGTCACCGGTTGGGCGGAAGGCATCGATGAGATGGCGGTGTTTGCTATTGCACTCACCTCTACTGCGCTGGGCACTATCTTGCCGATGGTGCGTAATAACGGTAAGACGGGCACTCGATTAGGTGATGCTATCTTAATTCACGGCGCCATCGGTGAGGTACTTCCTATCTTTGCTATGGCGTTGCTCCTCTCCCGCCATAACACGCTAATTTCCGTGCTCATTCTGCTGGGTTTCATGCTGGTGGCTTTTATTACCGCAGTAGTTCCTCACCGCGCTTTCGAGCATATTCCGGGATTACGCCGCACAATGGCGGCAAACGCCAGCGCCACCACCCAAACCATGTTGCGCCTTGCCATGCTTATTTTAGTGACTCTGATGATGGCCGCTGCGGTCTTTGAACTCGATGTAGTGCTGGGGGCATTTGCTGCGGGCATCATATTACGCTCTCTCACGCCTCACGGTGCCTTTGAGCCTTTCTCTAAGCGTCTTGACGTGCTGGGGTTCAGCTTCCTCATCCCACTATTTTTCGTCTGTTCCGGCATGGGTATCAAGGTTTCAGTCCTCGCCGAAGAACCACTCGTGCTCATCGGAATCGTCTTTGCGCTCTTGACAGTGCGCGGGCTTCCCGTCGTCCTCTGCGAAATCTTCTTTAATACCCACTCCGGTTTGGAATCTACCCATGAGCGGGTTCAGCTGGGGCTCTACGCAGCGGCGGGACTGCCCATTCTGGTGGCAGTCACCAACGTAGCGCTCCATAATGCACTCATTTCAGAAAAAGCCGCCTCACTGTTGGTAGCAGGCGGGGCTCTGACCATCCTTATTTTTCCCTTGCAGGCAACAGCAATACACCGAATTTTTGGATCAACGGTTAAAGAACCACAGGTGAGTAGCACTAAAGAGAAAATTAATCGGAAAAAGAGTGAGCGCACGAAAACCGTACGCACGGTAACTTCTACGATACCGGTGGTTAAGCCTTCGAAGGCTACTGAGAAGACCAACTAAGAACCCTACTTTTTAGTTGGACTAACTACTGGTGAAAAGTACATGACCCTGGTAAAGATTTACATGTAATTATGTATCTTTACGAGGGTCATGTACTTTCACAAGATTTGTTTTACAAGCAGGTCAACCGGGGTGGTCTTGCTACTTCGCTACGCATCGCTTAAGCAAAAAGAATTCAAATTATTGGAGAATAATGACGTCCAAAGTACGCGGACCATGGACACCCTCCACACGAATTAATTCGATATCGCTTGTTGCCGAGGGACCAGAAATCATGGTCACTGGACGTTTGTAATCGATACGTTCAAACGCTTCAGGAATAAGTTCAACAATAGTGTCTTCCTTTACCACGCAAATATGATGGTCGGGAACCAAGGTAATTGCTCGACGTCCCTCATCAGAATTGGTGTTCAGGAAGATAGTGCCTGTCTCAGCGCAAGAAACGGTGGAGTTAGTCACCACAGCATTGACACTGTCGAGTTCACGAGTGGATAGAGTACCTGCCTTCTTGAGGTTACCAGCGTCAAAGATTCTCGATCGACGCGCGGTATCTTCAGGCAACCATGACTCCTTGATGCCCACAGGAACAACATAGCGGCTGGCGTCCTGTAAGAGCTCGTCAATCCGATGAGCGATGGTTTCCTCGGTAGCGTAGAAAACATTCGCCTTGTAATCAATCAGGCGATCCACCAGCATCTCCAAAGTTGCTTCTTTGGAGAGCTTGCTAGTTCGGCGATAGTTACGAATTGGCTCAGGGGGTGAAGGATGATCGCTCAATGATGAACGTATACGCCCTAAAATATCTTCTTTCGCGGTGCTCATTATTGTTCCTTCTCCTCTGCGGGGTGTGCGATGGTCTGCCCCCGTTGCTCGGCCTGCTGGTGAGCCTCCACGACTTTGCCCTTATTCTGTTCGATGAGAGCCTGGATGTCCACGCGCTCTGATGAATCACGTCGGGAAGCCTTGGGAGCTTCCTTCTTCCACCAGTTGCGGAATGATTCCTTGGGTGGCTCAGGAATATCACGATATTTAGTCCATCCACCCACCAGACCAGGGAATTTAGAAATCTTGTGGTCCTTACCAGTAACCAGCTTAGACATAGGAAGTCCCTTTTCAGCTAGAGACATGAGTTTGCCTGAGCTAAACAGTTGCTTGGCTCCAAACATCATGGCATCCATCTGGTAATGAGGGTCTTTCTTTCCGCCCTTGAAGTCACCCTGAGCTTTCTCATGGTCTACCGCTTTGCCACGGAGGTGGACGAGAACATCGGGAATATTAATCTTCACAGGGCATGCGTCATAGCAGGCGCCACACAGTGATGATGCAAAAGGCAAGGAGGAGTTGTACTCATTTTCGATACCACCGAGTTGGGGGGATAGAATCGCGCCAATAGGACCGGGGTAGGTCGATCCGTAGGCGTGTCCGCCTGCTCGCTCATAAACGGGGCAAACATTCATACATGCTGAGCATCGAATGCAGTGAAGAGCTTGACGACCAACCTCATCGTCAAGTACTGCAGTACGCCCGTTATCGATAAGGATGACGTGCATGTTCTGGGGTCCGTCTCCAGGGGTTACACCTGTCCACAGGGAGGTGTAGGGGTTCATGCGTTCACCTGTAGAAGAACGTGGCAGCAGCTGGAGGAAGACTTCAAAATCTTCGAAAGAAGGCAAAAGTTTCTCGATGCCCATGAAGGAAATCAGAGTATCTGGAAGGGTGAGGCACATACGTCCATTACCTTCAGATTCGACAATGCTTAAGCTACCGGTTTCTGCGATGCCGAAGTTAACGCCAGAGACAGCAACCTTGGACTGGAGAAACTTATCGCGCAACCGGATTCGGGAAGCTTCCGCAAGATCGGCAGGATCATTGGAGAGGTCAACACTCACTCCATCAATCTTTTTCAGGAAAATATCGCGAATCTGGGTGCGGTTGAAGTGGATTGCCGGTACCAAAATATGCGAAGGTCGATCATCTGCTAGCTGGACAATTTCTTCAGCCAAGTCAGTTTCGATAGCCTCAACGCCATTTTCACGCAGATACTCATTGAGTCCGGTTTCCGCGGTTGCCATGGACTTAATCTTGATGACTTCATCTACACCTTCCGCACGAATCAAATCGAGGGCAATCTGGTTAGCCTCTTCCGCGTTCCGTGCCCAATGTACGTGTCCACCGGCAGCAGTGAAGTTCTTCTCGAACATTTCAAGATATTCGGGAAGGTTTGCCATAACACGCTGTTTAATCATAGAACCCGCAGTACGCAAACCCTGCCAGTCAGGTAATTCACCGACCACGTGTTCACGCTTAGTGCGAATCTTATGGGTGGCAAAGCCCAGATTGGCACGGAGCTGTTCATTCGTCAGCTCTTTCGCAGCATACTTGGGGAATGCTTCGGTTTCGAAGATGTTGCCCTCACCGTGATAAACGCGGGGCATTCCAAGAGATACAGCTGTCATGGTTATTTTCCTCCTGCGATACTCAGTGAGACAGGTCCATCAATTTTTAGCGGGCTTTCCTTCGTGGAGGCAAGGATTTCAGCAAAGTGTAATGTGCGAACATCTGACTTCTTACGAGAGAGTGCTCCACCGATGTTCATAAGACAGGAAACGTCGCCTCCAGCACACACGCTGGCCCCTGTCTTTTCAATATGCATAACCTTATCGGCAACCATAGCGCCAGATGTATCAGCATTTTTGAAGGAAAAAGTTCCGCCGAAGCCACAGCACTGATCAATATCTTCAATTTGGGTGTATTCCAAACCTTCAACGGTTCTCAACAGGTCCTGCTGGCGAGTTCCTAAGTGGAGAAGGCGCATACCGTGACATGAACTATGGAAAGTTACATGGTGGGGGAAATAGGAACCTAGCTGCTCGGAAGCATTGGTGATGCCCAAAACGTCAATCAGCAAGTTTGAAAGCTCAAAAGTGCGATCGGCCAACATCTCTGCTCGTTTGGCGAGATCCTCATTGCCACCGTGACGGGCAATCATTGGCTGTTGGTGACCTAGTGAAGCTACGCAAGATCCCGAGGGAGCCACGGCTACATCAAAGTCCCATTCTTCAAATGATTCCACATGGTTCTTGACGATGGGGTAAGCGTCATCAAAGTACCCGGAGTTCACATGCATCTGTGAGCAACAAGTCTGCCCTTGGGGATACACAACTTCGTGGCCAAGACGTTCGAGGATATCAACAGTTGCCTTCGCAACTTTGGGATACATACCATCTACGATGCACGTTGAAAAGAGTGCTATTCGCATTGACTCGCTCCATAACTACTGCGATTTTGGCTTCAGCAGCGATAATTTGGACCATATTCTGTCGTAAGTTAATGTACTCATGACAAGAATTAATGAATTTACTTTTCATCTATCTAAACATGCTTGAAAGCGTACTTACGAATGCAATAAGCGCATTTTTTCTTAACTTATTAAAGACTTCAGCATGAAATGCATCAAAAAAGCTGACTTGACCGCCAAAATTGAAGAGGTTTTCACCTTCCTTCACCGCCTCTCGGTGAGATAGGCTACAGTAAACTATTCACAGATTTTCTGGTCTGACCACATCACACATCAAATAGCACCTTCGCGGAATCGCGAAGACCCCTCTCCTAGGAAAAGTATGAATACTTTCTTCGCTGAAACTGACGCGGTAGGTGGAAGCCTTGGGCTTTCCGCAGCGGTAGCAGCTCTGCCCTTAGTCACCTTCTTTATTATGTTGCTGGGTGTAAAAGCCCGTGCACACGTCGCTGGTTTAGTGTCGCTTATCGTTGCGATCTTAGTCGCAATCTTTGGCTTCAGCATGCCGTGGGATTTGGCAGGTATGTCCGCTATTCGCGGTGGACTTTACGGTGCTTTTCCCATCGTCTGGGTTATCCTCATGGCAATTTGGTTTTACCAAATTACTGTTCTCTCTGGACGCTTTGAAGATCTCCGTCGAACCTTTGATGCTATTGGCGGTGGAGATTTACGTATCCAGGCAATTCTCATCGCTTTCTGCTTCGGCGGCCTGCTGGAAGCTCTCGCTGGCTTCGGCGCACCCGTTGCAATTACTGCCACCATGATTTTGGCCCTGGGCGTTAAACCCCTTAAAGCCGCTATTACGGTTTTGATTGCTAATACCGCTCCGGTAGCTTTTGGCGCGGTGGCAATCCCTATCACTACTGCTGGCGAAGTTGGTGGCAAAGATGCAGCAACTATCGGTGCTATCGTTGGCCATCAGGCTCCTTTCTTAGCATTTTTTGTTCCCCTCATTTTGCTTTTCATCTTGGACGGAATGAAAGGCGTTAAGGATGCTTGGGTGCCTGCGGTCATCATTGGTGCTTCGTTTGCCGTTGCCCAGTGGTTTACTGCGACCTATTTCGCTTACCAACTGACCGACGTTATTGCTTGCATTGTTTCCCTTGGCGTAGCTGTAGTCTTCCTTCGGTTCTGGAAACCTCGTGGTGTTGCCGGGGTGCGCGAGCGCTACAACCTACCGCCCTTGGATATAAACGCTAAGAGCGACCTCACCCCTATGCGGGTATGGATGGCTCTTATGCCCTATGCCATCGTTGTACTCATCTTTGGTATCGCTAACCTGGCAACCGGGGTTGCTACCTGGCTCAAGACCACCAACGTTGCCGTGCATATGCCTTTGCTCAAAGAGCGACTGGTGACTGCGGCCGGTAAACCAGTCAAGTCTGATTATTCTTTTACTTGGTTGAATAACCCCGGTTCCTTCCTGCTTATCTCGGGCATCATTGTGGCTATTCTCTACATGATTTTCAACGAAAAGGGTCGCTATGCCTTGCGCTTTGGCGATGTCATTCAAGAAATCGGACGCACCGCGTATCGTATGCGTTATTCCGCTCTGACGATTGTTTTGGTTCTTGCTCTCGCTTATGTCATGAACTACTCTGGCCAAACTGTAGCCATGGGTGAATTTGTTGCAGGTCTTGGACCAATCTATGCCTTCCTAGCCCCCTCGCTAGGTTGGATTGGTACCGCAGTAACAGGATCCGACACCTCAGCGAACGCTCTCTTCTCTAAACTCCAGGTAGCAGCTGCAGATAACCTAAGCCACCAGGGCGTCACCGGAGTAACTCCTGAGCTTTTGCTAGCTGCGAACACCACGGGTGGTGTTGTCGGTAAGATGATTTCACCCCAGTCCTTAGCTATTGCGGCTACCGCAGTGGATATGGAAGGTAAGGAGTCTGAGATTTTCAAGGCGGTTTTGCCCTGGTCCATGGTGTTCCTCCTTGCGGTCTGCACCCTGGTCTTCCTCCAAACTAACGTTTTGCATTTTTTGGTTACCGGGCACTAACTCATATATTTAGTAACGCTAACCACTTCAGCGGCATTCACCCATGCAGGGAGATGCCGCTGAAGGACTTTAAGAACAAAAAATATACGCGGTAAATACACACGGCAAGGCTCAGATTACGATTATCCGGGAGTCGGAATAAGAGCTACAGTGAAAAAGCGTGGCCACTTCACGAAAAGACCCTCCAACACCAGCACAGAAATATTCTGGCTGCTGTGGAGGGTCGTGATGCTCAAGCCGCCCAAGAGGCAGTCCAAGAGCATATTTTATGGTTCTACCGACTGACCAATATCCAAAAATAAAGGCAAAATTACACCGGATTTATGCTTTGAAAGTCTCACCTGTCAAACGCTCGAAGGCTTCAACATACCGCGCGCGGGTCTTCTCAATAATCTCCTCAGGTAGCGAGGGAATAGCTCCCTTGCCGTCCCAACCTGACTCGTCTGACTTCAGCCAGTCACGGATGAACTGTTTATCAAAGCTAGCCTGTGACTGACCGGGGGCATATTTTTCTGCGTCCCAGAAACGGGATGAATCAGGGGTGAGAACCTCATCGCCCAAAGTAATTTCGCCACGGTAGGAATCAAGCCCGAACTCCACCTTAGTATCGGCAATAATAATGCCGCGCTCCCGAGCAATCTTCTCTGCAGTGGAATAAACATACAGGGTGAGCTCTTCAAGGCGCTCGCCAATGGGCTGACCTACTTCTTCGTAGAGCTGCTCGTAAGTAATCTGCTCGTCGTGTTCTCCGACCTCCGCTTTCCCGGTAGGGGTGAAAACGGGCGGGTCGAGGCGGGAGCCATCCACTAAACCAGCGGGAAGGTGAACATTGGCGATGCTGCCGGTTTCGTTGTAGCTCTGCAAGCCAGAACCGGTCAGGTAACCGCGGGCGATGCACTCTACAGGAAACATATTGAGCGACTTACAAATCATTGCTCGACCAGCAACGACGTCGGGCACGTCGGTGGACAGCACGTGGTTCGGTACGCCGTCAAGCTGCTTGAACCACCACAGCGAAAGCTGCGTAAGAATCTTGCCCTTATCAGGAATATCGTTAGGAATTACCTGGTCGAAGGCACTAATACGGTCAGAAGCAACCACCATGACAGAACCGGCGCGCAACTCCGCGTCGTCTTTGACGCAGATACCCGTGACATCGCTAGCTCCCTCATTCGGCACGTACAATTCGCGTACCTTACCCGAGTAAACGTGAGTCCAGCCGGGAATCTCAAGTGGGGTATTTCGAGAGCTCATTATTCTCCTGTGTGTTCAGTGTTGTTGAAGTGGGATAAGGAAAAAAGATAGAAGCGAAATCAGCGACCACCCTGTATGGGTAGCCACTGAAGTTTAGTGAGATGAAGTATCTGGAACGCGAATCTTGTTTTCTGCTGCAGCTTGGGCGATGTCGGAGCGGTACTGCGCGCCGTCCCAGCTGATTTTTTCGACCCCGGCGTAGGCTGCCTGGCGGGCTTCGATGAGGGTATTGCCAAGGGCAACGATAGCAAGTACGCGTCCCCCTGCGGTGATAATTTCGCCGTCTTTCTCGGCGGTGCCCGCATGGATTACGTGAACGTTTTCTAGCTCATTAGCCTCTTGTAAGCCTGAGATTACATCACCTTTTTGCGGGGTATCCGGGTAGTTCTTAGCAGCCATGACCACATCGAGGGCGGTCCGAGAATCCCACTCCAGCTCGCCTTGGACATCAAGTTTGCCACGAGCGGCTGCTAGCAAGAGTTGCCCCAGAGGGCTCTTGAGGCGGGAGAGAACTGCCTGAGTTTCGGGGTCTCCAAAACGAGCATTAAATTCAATGACGCGGATGCCGCGTTTAGTCACTGCCAAACCGCAGAACAAAACGCCATTGAAAGGAGTTCCACGCCGAGCCATCTCACCGATGGTGGGGCGAGCTACGCGTTCAACGACTTCTTCAACGAAACCTTCAGGCAACCATTCCAAGGGAGAATACGCACCCATGCCGCCGGTATTGGGGCCTTCGTCGCCGTCGAAGATGCGTTTGAAGTCTTGGGCAGGTGCTAGAGGTACAACGTTTGTACCATCAGAGAGAACAAAGAGGGAGACTTCGGGGCCATCAAGGTATTCCTCAATCACAACTGATCCACCCGCTTCAAAGCAGGCCTCAGCATGAGCAATCGCGGCGGCGCGGTCTTCGGTGACCACCACACCCTTACCTGCTGCCAGTCCGTCGTCCTTGACCACATAGGGAGCGCCAAAGGTGTCTAGAGCCTTGATAGCTTCATCGGCATTCGTTGCCACATACGCCAGGGCAGTGGGAACATCCGCTGCCGCCATAATCTCCTTAGCGAAAGCTTTAGAGCCTTCCAGCGCAGCGGCGTCCTGATTCGGACCAAATACATTGATGTCTTTCGCGCGGAGGGCATCGGCCACACCGGCAACCAAAGGAGCTTCGGGGCCAATTACAACTAAATCGACGCCAAGATCCTGCGCCAGCGAAACAGCTGCTTCAGGATTATTAGCGTCGATTTGATGTACAGGTACATCTTGGGAAATGCCCGCATTACCGGGTGCGCTGTGCACCTCTTGAACCTGTGGATCTGCAAGTAATGCTCGGATAATTGCGTGTTCGCGCCCGCCGGGACCAAGTACCAAAACCTTCATCCTCATAGGCTACCCCGAAAGAAGGGGTTTTGGTACTTGGTCGGCTAGCCTCTGCTAGTGCTTTTCGCGTTCTAGCTGGGTGCCTTCGACGTCAAGATCGGGGAGGATTTTATCGAGCCACTTGGGCAACCACCATGCCCTATCACCGAGCAGGTACATCAGCGCGGGGATGAGAGTCATACGAATCACAAATGCGTCGAACAAGACACCTGCAGACAGCGCGAATCCGATGGATGCCATCATGGGATCGCCAGCAAAGACAAAGCCGATAAATACACCCGCCATAATCAACGCCGCAGCAACCACAACGCGAGCGGAATGGTTATAACCCACCACCACTGATTTCTTACCGTTTCGACCATGCGAGTATGCCTCGCGCATGGACGAAACCAGGAATAGCTGGTAATCCATCGCCAAGCCAAAGAGCACGCCTACGGCAATAATCGGCAAGAAAGAGAGGATAGGTCCGGGGGTCGTTACCCCAAAGAGACTAGCTGCCCAACCCCATTGGAAGACGGCGGTGGTCGCACCGAATGCCGCAGCGAGGGAGAAGAGGAACCCCAGGGTTGCAGTGAGCGGAACCCAAATGGAGCGGAACACCAGAATCAACACCAGCAGGGACAGCCCAATCACAATAGCGATGTAAATGGGGAGCACCTTTGCCAGGTTCTCTGAAATATCAATGTTCATTGCGGTCTGTCCGGTCACACCAAAGGTAACTTCGCCGTCGTCCGTATCCAGCTTCAAGTCGCGGATATTCGAAACGAGATTTTCCGTGGACACCTCAGATGGTCCCGCATCGGGGGTGATTTGGTAGAGCAGAGTGGAATTATCTTTAGAAATCAACGCGGGTATAACCGCTTTGACATCGTTTTGTTCCAGGAGCTTCTGCCCTACTTCAACCTGCAAATCCTTAGCCTGATCTTCGGTAGTTCCATCGGGCAGGTTCGCCGCAGCGATGATGGTACCGTTCTGACCTTCGCCAAAGTTTTCACTAATTGCTTCGTAAGTTTGGTGAGCAGGGGTATCTTCCTTCTGGCTTGCACCGGTGGGAAGGCCCAAACGCATGTCGCTCACAGGAAGCGCCACAGCGCCCAGCGCAAGCACCACAGCAATAATAGTCACTACCGGCTTAGCCAAAATCGCCTTCAGCCAGCCAGTGGGGCGCTCTTCTTTCTCGGTAGCGGCAACATGCGCAGCTTCAGCGGTTTCAGCGTCGTCGGTATGAAGAGCCGAGCGACGGTCAATATCTACCCACCGCTTCTTGCTGATAATGCGGCGTCCTACCAGAGAAAGGATGGCTGGCGAGAGCGTGACCGCTACGGCAACCGCCATGAACACGGCAAACGCCGCAGCGTTACCCATGACCGAAAGGAAGGGAATTCCCACCACATTGAGAGCAAGCAAAGCGATAATAACCGTGGTGCCCGCGAAGAGAACAGCGCCGCCAGAGGTGCCGGTTGCCAGAGCAATCGACTTCTTCATGTCCATGCCCTGCGCCAAGTTATTACGATGGCGGTTCAAGATGAAGAGGGTGTAGTCGATTCCCACAGCCAGACCCAGCATAGAGCCGAGGGCCGGAGTAGTCGACGTCATATCCACTACGCCAGAAAGGGCCAGAGTACCCATCATGGCACCAGCAACACCAATGACCGCCATCAAAATAGGCAGACCAGCAGCAATCAACGTGCCCAGCATGACGAAGAGAATAATCAGAGCCAGAGCAATACCAATCATTTCACCGGTCATGCCCATTTCAGGCCGCTGACCAGAGAGGTTGGTATCGTACAAGACCTTAACACCGTGATCTTCTAAAGAAGAAAACGCGTCGCGAGTATTCGCCAGATGTTCAGGGCTCACAGCCATAATGTCATCGGTAAAAGAAACTGTTGCAATAGCTGCTGAACCGTTCTCAGAGATAGACGCCGCATCCGAAGTCATATCCAGAAGAGCCTGGTTTCGATCCAGTTCCTTCTTCGCCGCATCAAGTTCGGGGCGCTTCTTCTCTAGCTCAGTGCGACCGTCGTCAACCTGCTTCTGAGCATCTTTAATGAGAGAGCCATCTTCAAGCTTTGCTTTCTGAGCATCAAGCTCTTTCTGGCCTTCTTCAAGCTTCTTCTGCCCCTCTTCAAGCTGCTTTTTCTGCTCCTGCATGTCGGGAGTGAGAGGCAGGTGAAGGGTTTCAGCCATCTGAAGTTGCTGCTGGCCACCTTCAAGTTTTTGACGGTTTGAATCGATATCAGCCTGACCTGCTTCAATCTTGGCGCGAGCCTCAGATTCAAGTGAGCCATCATCGATTTTTTTCTGCGTATCGTCGAGCTGCTTCTTGGCATCAGCCATCTGCTTCTCGCCGTCGGCAACCTTGGTCTTGCCGTCTTCTAGTTGCTTCTTGCCGTCGGCAATTTTCGCAGCGGTGGCAAACGGATCAGTTACGGAATCAACCTGATCAACCCCCTCAGCACGAGAGACGGCATCAGCAACTGCCTTCTTCTGATCCTCAGTGAAAGCAGAACCATTCTCGGTCTCAAGAATCGCCTGACCAAAACCAGCAGTGGTGTTCGTATCAAACTTCTCCGAAAGAGTTTCCTGAACCTGCTGAGCTTCGGTACCGGGGATAGTGATCTGGTTAGTCATTTCACCGCGGAAAGCGGAAAATGAGCCGGCTAAAAGCGCGATAATCACTGCCCAGAGAGCAACAATAGTCCAGGCCTTTCTCGCGGCAAAATAGCCGAGCCGATACAAAAATTTAGACATAATCTTCTAACTCTTGTGAAATTTATAAGGTTCTAAAACTTCGGACGTCCGGTGCTCACCTGGGTGACTCCCCACATCATGTTCTGACGAATTTCCGAATTTGAGTACTGCGAAGGATTCTCTTGCAGCTGTGGATTTTCGTACATATATCGCACCATGCCAAAGAGCATCCCCGTGAGGAGATTCTGCAGATACAGAGCCAGCTCAACCACTCGCAAATCATCTTCTGCGAGGTAAAGTTCTTGCACATGCTGGCAGAGCGCCATACTCATGCTCTGCACGGTGGCAAAGACTTCTTGCCCAATGCTCTCCCCTATGTCTTCTGCGGAACCAAAAGTAGCCGCGAGATTGACGAAGTGGTCAAGAGCTTCAGCGCTTCGCTCCCCCTGTAAGCTTTGGATGAGAAAATCCTCGCAAGCCTGAGGCAGTTGAGAAAGCCCCACCTGAGCAGGGAAAGCATTGACATCTACCAAATCAGCCAGGTGTTGACCCAGACTGGTCAGCAAAATAGCGTCAATGTTTTCAAAGTGATTGAAGATAGTTCGCTCGGAGACTTCAGCCTCAGCCACCAACCTCTTGGTGGTGAGAGCCTGCCGCCCCTCTCGCAGAGCGAGTTCTTCTGCCGCCTGCAAAATGGCTTGATGCGTGGCGGCAGCACGGGCTTTTCGCTTGTCAGAAAAACCCTCTCGCTCGTCCGCACGTATGCAGGAATGTAGAAACTTCATAAATTTACAGTAACTGCAACAATGCAGAAACTGCAATTACTTTCGGGAGTAGTTTGTGCCACATTAATGCAGAAACTGCACAAAGTTTGAGTATCCATGCCCTTACCCTCCGCTCGGCACAGCGTCGGCAAGCGATCCTTCTCGCATGGCTCGCTAGCGCTCGCAAATGCGATTCATGCCAGACCCAGCCAGCTTGCCTCCCGCTGCGCCGAGCTATCCGTGCAAATCCTATGGAATACTTAAAACATGCAGACCTTTTCAGCCTCTGACGCCGTAGAACTCGCCCGCATCGTCCGAAGCGGATTCGTTGAATCCCGCCACGTGGGCTCCGCCGTCGCCCTCTCCCCCGAAGGCAAAGTGGTTGCCGCTCTCGGTGACGTCACGACCCCTATTTTTGCGCGCTCTGCGCTCAAGCCGTTCCAGTCGATTGCCTCGATGAACGCGGGGGCTGAACTACAGGGTGCACAGATTGCTTTGGCGTCGGGATCCCATACCGGCTCTTTTGAACATATGAAGGTGGCGCAGTCGATCCTTCAAGAAGCTTCCCTCGACGCTTCCGCTCTTCAGTGCCCCGCCGCTTGGCCCAGTGATGAGTCGAGCCATCACGCGCTGGTTTCCGCCGGACACCCCAAGCAAAAACTTGCCTTCAACTGTTCCGGTAAGCATGCGGCGTTTTTGTGGGGCTGCAAGAAGCGCGGCTGGCCGGTTGAGACTTATCTGGATGCCGAGCATCCCCTCCAAAAACTTACGTTAGAAACTATCAGTGAGTATGCGCAAGAGGAAATCTCCGCAGTGGGTGTTGATGGTTGTGGTGCCCCCGTTGCCGCCATTTCCCTCACCGGTTTAGCTCGCGCTTACTCCACGTTGGGAGCGGCTGTAGAAAACATTCGCGCCGATGCCCGCGCTGCCACGGTCGCCACCGCAATGGTGGATTATCCCGAGTTCGTGCAGGGGCATGGGGAGCCGGTCACTGTTCTCATTGAAAAACTGGATGCCGTGGTGAAGAACGGCGCCGAAGGCATTTTGGCGATTGGTCTGCGCTCGGGTGCTTCGGTGGCAGTAAAGGCTTTAGACGGTTCTTCGCGGGCAACTTCGCTGGTGGCTGTGCGACTTTTGGAAGCGTGCGGTTATATTTCTGCCGCCCTTGCCGATGAGTGCGTTGATGCGGTCGTCAGACCCATTTTCGGTGGCGGTGAGCCCGTCGGTTCGATTGAGCTAGGCTTGACAGTTGAAGAGTTGAAGGAGTCTTTGGGAGCTGATTTCTAATGGCGATTCGGCGCAGAATTTCTGAGGACGACGGTGCAGCAGCAATTTCTGCGGTTCGTGCAGCGCTATCCTCAGATTCACCGGAAGCTTCTTTTCAGGCACTTTCGCGCAACCAGCGCGCCACTGCGGTGCGCTATCTTTTGGAGGAGTTAGCCACTCTCTCCCCCGGCAACTCGGTGGAAGTCCGGGTGCCGCCTTTCGGCGTCACACAGTGTATTGCCGGTCCGCGACATACACGCGGGACCCCACCAAATGTGGTGGAAACCGACGCTTTCACCTGGTGTTCGGTTGCTTTGGGGGTATCTACGTGGGAAGAGAACGCCACTAAGATTTCCGCTTCAGGGTTACGTTCGGATTTATCAGATCGGATGCCGATTCTTTAGGACGTACGGCACCCCGCCGTCGCTACCTATGCCGCCGTCGAGAACACACCATTTGTCCACCAAGACAGCTAAAAACCGTGTGCTGTGGGCAAATGGCGAGCTTTCGATTTCGGGCACAAACCCCTGGCCAGTCTCATACGGTAACGTTAAGACCCATGAGCACCGAGCAAAATACCAGCCCCACCTCGCGCACAACACACCAGGACGATCACGGCGATCAGATTGTCAGCATTCGCCGTGCACCCTCCATCACCGCATTTGGGATTACCGGCGGAGTCATCGGACTCATTGTGGCTACCATTTTGACTTTCGCCTTTACCCCCACCGATATGTTCACTCTTGACTACTCACGTTCGGCCGTCTTCGGCGTGCTTGCAGTTGTCATTGGGGCAATTGGGGCAACTATTGGCATCGTCATTGCTCTCATTTTGGACCGTCGCTCGGCAAAACACCCCGAGACTCTGCGCGCAGTAGAAACCCCAGACCAATAAGACCACAGCTCAGCCCGCAATATTTCTCCATACGGCAGGCGCTATCAGATACACTTATTAGCGTCTGAGCAAACAGAATATAAATACTTTCTGCGAGCTTCTACCGCACCCCACAAACTCGAAAAGATGGCATTCATTGGTTCGTCCTGACGGAAAACTCACACACGATCTCGACCCAATCGACCACGGCCCCAAAGACGAATGTGGTGTCTTTGGTGTATGGGCACCGGGCGAAGACGTCGCAAAACTAACCTACTATGGTCTCTACGCTCTGCAGCACCGAGGTCAAGAATCCGCTGGTATTGCAACCAGCGATGGCAACCGCATTAGCGTGTACAAAGATATGGGTCTCGTTTCCCAGGTTTTTGATGAATCAACGCTCGCTCCGATGAAGGGGCATATGGCGGTTGGTCACTGCCGTTACTCCACCACCGGTGCTTCCCACTGGGCTAATGCGCAGCCTACTCTGGGCGATATTCCTTATGGCACGCTGGCGCTTGCTCACAACGGCAACATCACTAACTCTGCTGAACTCTACGACCGTCTGCTGGAACGCAACGGTGGTGACGCTCCGCTGCGTGGCGAGCTGGCGCAGGGCAACACTACCGACACCGCCTTGGTAACGGCACTTCTTGATAACAGCGATTTTGGTTCGCTCGAAGACGCCGTCCTCGATTTACTCCCCTCGCTTCAGGGCGCTTTCTGCCTAACGTTTATGGACGAGCACACCCTCTACGCCGCACGCGATCCGCAAGGGGTTCGCCCGCTGGTTCTCGGCCGTCTTGAACGCGGCTGGGTAGTGGCATCTGAAACTGCTGCGCTGGACATTGTGGGCGCATCGTTCGTCCGCGAAATTGAACCGGGCGAAATGATTATTATCGACCGCGAAGGTGGTCTCCGCTCACGCCGCTTTGCCGAAGCAAAGCCTGCCGGGTGCGTCTTCGAATACGTGTACTTGGCTCGCCCTGATACCACCATCAACGGACGCTCGGTCTATGAGTCTCGTGTGGAAATGGGTCGCCAGCTCGCCCGCGAACACCAAGTTGAGGCTGACCTTGTGATGCCTACCCCTGAATCCGGTGTGCCTGCAGCGATTGGCTACGCCGAAGAATCAGGTATTCCGTTTGGTAACGGTTTGGTGAAGAATGCCTACGTGGGGCGAACCTTTATTCAGCCCTCGCAGACCATCCGCCAGCTCGGCATCCGGCTCAAACTCAATCCGCTCAAATCAGTGGTCGAAGGCAAGCGTCTCATCGTCATTGACGATTCGATCGTTCGCGGCAACACCCAGCGCGCCCTGGTCCGCATGCTGCGCGAAGCCGGCGCTGCCGAAGTGCACGTTCGTATTTCATCGCCGCCCGTTAAGTGGCCTTGCTTCTACGGCATCGACTTTGCGTCCCGCTCCGAGCTCATTGCAAATGGGCTGGCAGTGGAAGAGATTTGCAATTCGCTCGGCGCTGATTCGCTGGGTTACATCTCTGAAGAGGGCATGATTGCCTCCACCAAGCAGGAACGCAAAAATCTGTGCACCGCATGCTTCACCGGCAACTACCCTATTCCGATTCCCGAGCGAATCGGCAAGAATCTCTTTGACACCAAGGACGGCTCTGCGGGCCCGCTTTCTAGCTCCATTGCCGAGGTGACCGTTGAGCGCCCCGTCGCGCACAAGCCCGAACATGCCCACGCGGTTTCGGTAGAGACCCGCCCCGGCACCGAAGAGCTGGAAAATAAGTTAGCTACCGAGCCTAACACCGCCGGTTCCTGCGAGCCCGGCCCCGATTCTGATTTAGAGAACCTCGTTCTGCCCGAAGATAAAGAACCCGCAGATCAAGCAACCACTGAGAAGGACAACTCATGAGTGAAACCCCCAACCCAGTAACTTACGCCTCCGCAGGTGTGGACGTCGAAGCCGGCGACCGCGCGGTCGAACTCATGAAAGACGCCGTCAAAGCAACTCACGGCCCCGGAGTTGTGGGCGGAGTAGGTGGCTTTGCCGGTCTCTTCGATCTCTCTGTTCTCAAGGATTTCAAGAAGCCTTACTTGGCGACCTCTACTGACGGCGTCGGCACCAAAGTTGCTATTGCGCAGGCACTCGATATTCACCACACCATCGGTCAAGACCTGGTGGGTATGGTGGTAGATGACATCGTAGTTACCGGTGCTCGCCCTCTCTTCATGACCGACTACATCGCTACCGGCAAGGTAGTTCCCGAACGCGTGGCTGATATTGTGCGAGGCGTTGCAGAGGGTTGTTCGCTCGCTGGAACCGCTTTGGTAGGTGGGGAAACCGCCGAGCATCCCGGTCTTTTGGCAGAGAACGAATACGACGTCGCAGGTGCGGCAACCGGCATTGTTGAAGCGGACGAACTGCTGGGGCCAGATCGTGTTCGTGAGGGAGATGTTCTCATCGCGATGGCATCTTCAGGCATCCATTCCAATGGCTATTCGCTGGTGCGCAAGGTGATCAACGTGGCAGGCTGGGGTTTGGAGCGTCAGGTAGACGAGCTCGGTCGCACCTTGGGCGAAGAACTGTTGGAGCCAACCCGTATTTACACCGCAGACTGCCTTGATTTGATGGAGGCTTTCCCCGTCAACGGTGAAGATGGTCAGACCGGGTCCGGTATTCGTGGATTCTCCCACGTAACCGGTGGCGGATTGGCGGCTAACCTGGCGCGCGTCCTCCCGGTAGGAACTGTTGGTTTGGTTGATCGTTCCACGTGGGAAATTCCCGCGATTTTCCGTCTCGTCGAAGAGCTCGGCGGGGTGCCCCAGGCTGATCTGGAACGCACGCTGAACCTGGGTGTAGGCATGATTGCCGTGGTTGATCCTTCAGTTGCCGATGCCGCTGTTGCGCGCCTGAATGACCGAGGGCTTTCCTCGTGGATTCTAGGTACCGTGCAAAAGGACGACGGTTCGTACTCCTCGAACTCTGATTATGTTCAGGGCGCTAAGGGTGTGGACGGCGGCGCGGCGGTTCTGCTGAACCAGTACCGCTAGGATTTTACGTTCCAACCGGTTCCCTCCCGTTGAGGTGTAAGAAAGGGTCAACTTTTCGTGAAAAAGTTGACCCTTTCTTGTACCTCAACGCTTTAGAGGCGGAGAGGCAAGATCGGGTTTCGGCGCCCGCCCCGCCACTTTGACTGTACCTAGCTAACATGCGCCCAAACCTACCCTACAGATTCGCGACGTCAACGCTAAAGCTTGGTACACACAAAAATCATGAGCGGTTGTTGAGAACCCGGAACGAACTCCGTCTTATCCCACTGTGAATACACGTGGTTCATACCGAAACCGTGCTCTTCTAGCTGGGATGATATCTCTTTATAGGTTCTGAATTGCAACCTTAACACAGTGCTGAAGTTAAGATTTTGAGTGACAAAAAAATTCTCAGATTTCAGGCAAACTACACCATTCTGGTCTGGCTGAGTCACTGATGCAGTTTCTTCAAGAAACCCTACCGATGTCTGTCTCTGATACTTTTCGTGACCCCACGATTCCCAGGCTTTTGCCTCTGGGTTTCTCGTTTCGAAGGCGAGGGTCCCACCTTTCTTGAGACCTCGTGCTATATCCGCCAATGCATTGTGCCAGTCTTCACCCAAGATATGCATGACGGCGTTCCCACTCAGAATTGCAAAATCAAACCTGTTAGTCTCAATATTTTGAGAAGTTCCTATCCTCCATTCAATTCCGCTCTCTTGAGGGCGCTCTCGCGCAATATTGAGCATTGATTCGGATGGGTCTATACCCACGATTGACCGCCCCTGTTGCGCAAATGTCACAGTAAGAATTCCTGTGCCGCACCCTAAATCTAAAAGATTTTTAGCGCTCTCCTCATCCGCCAGTTCCCGGTAAAAGTCGTGGTCCGGCCCGTCAGGATTATCTTCGTCGTAGATTCGGGCAAGCAAATCTTCATAAGGCTGGGAATCTGTCATCCGGTCTCCTCTAGATTTGTTCAGTTATTCCCATTATGGCCAGTTATTTGGCCGCCACTCCCAAATGTTTCTGACCGTCGTAGCGTGTTTTGACCAGGTATATCTGGTCAAAACACGCTACGGCGGTCATTTGTTTCTTCCAAGAAAGTATTTATTTCGCCCTGGCTAGGGAAAACCTCGCCGTAACCGTAGGATAAACCACATCCTACTTCTTCAGAAAGTGAAGTATTCCCCATGCTACGCCCCGGTCCCCGATATATGGTCTCGGTCTTATCTTTCGGTTTCTTCCTCATCGGAGGTCTCCTCACGTATTTTCAACTGCGTGCTGACTCATTTCCGCTGGCGGGCATTCTATTTCTGTGCGCCGGTATCGCGTTCACGTTTTTTGGCTTCAGGTTCTTGAAACAGAATAAGCAGGACACCGGTGGATCTTACGGTCAGCTGTCCATGCAGGGCGCATTTTCTAAAATTAATAAACCACTCTTTATCGTCACGATTCTGACGGCTATCCCCGGATTTATTCTGATTGGCGTCGCTCAAGGCATCAATAATCTGTTAGGGATTCTCGGTATGGTCCTTTTTATGATTGGGTTCGTGTGCCACGGAATTAACGTGGTTCGGGCGATGAGCCGGTAAGTTCCTGGCCCGCGCGTCGATGTCAAGTTTAGGCGCCCGCCCTGGCCCCGACCCATTACTGCTAGCTAAAGCGACGTTCTGCGCTCCATTTTTGCGCCCCAGAACGCCACTTTGACTGTACCTAGCTAACTTTCGCCCAAGCCTAACCCACTAACTCGCGACGTCGACGCGCGGGCGGCAGCTCCCCCTGCGAGGCTGCGACCGGGGCGCGGGTAGCAAAAGATGCATCCGGTCGTAAAGTTTCCAGTGCTGTCTCACGCTCGCCAAAAACCCATCGCTTCTGCGCCGCGAAACTCAGGGGAACCAGGGTAGCCTCAACCAGCACCTTGGCAACAATGAGTGGCAGACCAGCCCAGGTGAGAAGTTCCATCAGTCCAGCGTTGGTAGCGAGAATACCCGCCGCCAAAAGCCCGTAACGCACCAGGGACGTGCGGGTTGCAGGTGCCGCGCCGCCGTCGTGCAAAATCACCCGATTCAAGGCGAAATTGCATAGAGCAGATACCAAACGCGCACAGATTACCGCTGGAATCACGTGTATTCCCAACGCTACGAAACTCAGCAAAGCGACCGTATCGATAGCGAATCCAGCCAGTGAGGTAGCCAAGAACCCCAGCAGGGGAGCATAGATTTTTAAGGAATCGCGTACCGGCCGGAAATGGCTGGTGGGATTACCGGGCTCGTAAACTTTTGTAATCGCCACCTGCTCAATCAGCATGTCGGTGCGAGTGGCTCGCAGCAGCATGGTGAATTCATAGTCGTAGCGGTTTCCCGGAATCATATCGAGCCAGGGCAGCAGCTCGGGGGTAAAACCGCGCAAACCGGTCTGTGTATCAATTACTTTTTGCCCGGTAGCGAGTCTAAAGAATGCAACCGAAATGGCGTTGCCCCATCGAGAGCGCAAGGGCGCTCGGGCAGGCTCAGGTGCCAGTGGATCATCTACCGTGCGCACACCCAACACCATTGCTGAGAGACCCTGTTGAGCGCGTAACTCTGTTGCCACGCCCACCGCAAGGATGTCGGCGGCCAGGTGCTGGCCATCGGCATCGGCGGTAATGACGCACTGCCCCGCCCGGTTTTCCCGGCACCAGATGAACCCCGCGCGCAGCGCCGCGCCTTTGCCGCCGTTTTCTGCCAGGGTAAGGATGCGAACCCGGTAGCTGAGGGCTTCGGCCACGCGGAAGATGGGGCTATATTTTTCGCCTGAGCCGTCGTCCACAATGAGTATCTCAATCCGCGACTGACTTGAGGAAACGCGAGAAATGAGTTTCTTGCACAGCTCGACGAGCGATTCGTCAGGGCGATAAGCAGGAATCAGGATGATCATGATGCCGCTCCTGCAATATAGAGAATGTCGCTGGTTCCGCGTTCTTCGCCCTTGCCCAGTGGATTATTGACGAGCGAGCCGTTGAAGACCATATCGGTTGAGCCACCACCGTCGATGTTGTAAGCGGTGGTACAGCCGAGATCGATGAACATTTGGGCAAATTCGGTCATGGTGACGCCGCGGGAGTAACCTTCGGAACGCCCGTCTACTGCAAGAACCATCAGGTGGTTATCGCCGATGACGCCGATGCCCGTGCGAGGCTGCTCTCCCTGAATCGAGTGGTTGCCGAAGTTTGTATCCACTTCATAATCTTCGATACCGCTGGCAACTGCGCCGTCGCTTATCAGAGAGGGACCGAAGGAAAGAGTGTTCCAGACTCCTGCATCGACCAGGGTTTGAGCGTTTGTGGTGGTTTCATCGTAGACCTTGACCGAGCCGTCGCGGTAGAAAGCGAGACCTTCGCGAGCGCTGGCGTCACGGTATACGACGCCGTTGCGGATGACGATTCCCGTTTCGCGGAAGCCGTAGTAGTCGCCGTTGATTGCCCAGATTGCATTGTGTTCGGCGGCGATGGCGGTGGGTACGTCGATGATGTTCAAGCCGAATTCGTTGTTGGCGAAAGCCGATTTGAGAAGGGTGGCATCGTCGAGTTTGATTTCGGCGGAGAATGCGGTGACGGTATCGCTACCTGAGCCGTTGACGATTTTGTTGATGGCTATGGAACCGTTATCTGCGGTAAGTCCGCTGTCTGTCACCGAGACGTTGGTGAGCTCGGTTGTTGCAGCTTTGGTGCTCCCTGAGGATGCCGTTGCGGCGGCTTCGTAGGCGGCGACGTCGGAGATTTCGGTGTGTTCGGCGAGGTAGCGGTTGTATGCCCAGCCACCACCCAGGCCTGCTGCGGCAAGTGCGCCGACTCCTCCGAAGAGGGCTGTGCGGCGGGTGGTCTTTTTCTGCCAGAAACCGCGGTTTTGGTCGACGGCGGTGGAGCCAGTGGCTGGTTGTTGCTGGGTAAGGGGTTCAGTGGGGTGCTGTTCGGTCTTTGTCATGGTTTAAGCATGTGGTGCGTTCCCATGTGCAGGATTTGCCAAACCTATGCCTCTCCTGTGAAACACGGAAGCCTACTCTCAAGTGAGGAACACTCCCAGTTCGGCGCGGCGTCGGCAAAAGCACCTGAGCTAAATTTTGTTAAACAAAACAGCCCCGGCGCGTTGCCGAGGCTGTCTTGTGATGTGCTGATTGCCTACTATCCGGTTTCCCGGTTAGCGGCGGCGATCGGCGTAGTCGTCAGTGTACTTGTCTGCGTACGCTGAGTAGTCATCTTCGTCGTCATAGGTTGACGCCGGAGCTGCACTTGATGAATTTTTTTTGGCACTACTGAGCTCACGTTCAAGCGCAGTGTAGTCGGTCTCGGGGCTGTAGTACTTCATTTCCCGAGCCTGCCGTGTTGCTTTAGCCTTTTGACGGCCGCGCCCCATGGCGTGACCCCCTTTATCCGTCGGGTCCGCTTTTGGCTACCGTGCAGGCGCACGTAAGCCACCGGAATGCTTACAGTTTTCTTTTCTTAAGCGTACATGTTTTTAGCGTTATATGCAGATTGATATCCCGCTGGGCGAAAATTCACCTGAAGTTTTTTTGAAGCTGACCCCGAAAAATGCAGAGAATCTACACTTTTCGGGGCCAATTTATCTTTTGTAGTTACTTCAGCATGTGTTGTAAAGAACCTTAGTTATTCCAATATTCAATACATTCGTGAATTACTGAGCCGTAACGGTGCCAGCATCTTCACCATTGACCTGCAAGGTATAAGTTTCACCCGAGGTAATTCCTTCCGCAGAGGCGAAGAAAAGTTCAGTTCCCTTATCGGTAACCGTGTAGGTTGCCACGGTCTTGCCTGAAGAATCCACCACGGTCACGGTGTCACCTTCTGAAGTGCTCAAATCGGTTGATTTGATATATCCCTGGCCGTCCGCGGCGGGCGCCACGAACATATCCGAGGTTCCACCAGCCAGAAGTGTTCCGCCCGTTAGAGTAAAGTCCCCGGCGGTATCAAAGACGCCATTGCCGCCTCGTGAGGGACCGTTGACAGTCAGAGTACCTCCGCTCATGGTGGCAGTACCGTTAGAGTCGAAGCCATCGCCTTCAGCAGTCACATTGATGGTGCCGCCGGTAACAGTAATGCTGGCGTCTTCAACGGTGTCCATGCCACCGCCACCGCCCATGTCACCGCCGGGTGCCTGACCACCCATGTCACCGCCGGGTGCCTGACCGCCCATGTCACCTGAAGGCATCTGTCCCTGCTGCTGATCGGTAGTACTTGAATCGGTTGAAGTTGAGTCAGTATCAGTATCGGGCACGCTGGCGTTGACACCATCATCGTCTGATGCCACTGTGATTTCACCGCCGGCGAAAGTAATGTACTGCGCTTCAATACCTTCATTGGACTGGCTGATGGTTAGAGTTCCGCCGTCAATCTCAAGTTCCTTTTCAGCCTTGAAACCGTCATCGCCGGCAGAAATTTCTACGGTACCGCTCTGAAGACGAGTCCAGCCTCGCCCCTCTTCGTCCGAATTAGTGGCCTTGATGCCATCGCCTTCGGTAGCGGTAACCTTCACGGTGCCATCGAGAATATCTACATAGTCTTTACCCTTGATACCGCTGTTTTGAGCGGTTACATCAACGGTGCCTGAGGCAATAACGAGGCCGTCTTTGGAGGTAATACCATCATTGTAGTTGCCAGTGACGTTGAGTGTTCCCTCGCCAGCCAAGGTCAAATCTGACTTAGAGTAAATCGCTGCATCAGGGTCGTCCTCTCCCGTTGAGCTGTACTCGGAACCATCGCTAATAGTGTTGGTTGTTCCTGAATTGGAGTACAGCAGAACTTCGTTAGCGCTTTGAATATTGATTGTTGAACCGTCAGAATTCGTAATCGACGCGTTATCGAGAATCAAGCGAACCATATCTTCATCGCCTGCAGAAACTACAATCTGCCCGTCTTCAAGAGTGCCGGTGAGCTTATAGTTACCAGCGGCGGTAATGGTGATGACACCGTCCTTGACCGTCACGCCATCGGTCGCTTCAGGATTAGAGAGATCGATGGTCTTGACCGAAGAATCGTCCCAGCTCAAATCGCCCTGGCTGAAATGGGTGTCGTAGGAGAGCGTGCTACTTGAGCTAGAGGAAGCAGATGAACTTGACGAAGCAGTGGAGCTTGCTGAACTTGCGCTTACGCTCGTGGTAGAGGATGTGCTGGATGTTTCTTGAGCGGCGCAGCCCGAGAGCCCGATGATTCCTACAAAGGCGAGGGAAAGAGCTGACTTGGAGAATTTATTCTTGAGTTTCATGGTGTTTTTGCTTTCGCTTGGAGTTGTTGGAGTAAATCTGGGGACGCTGTTTAGGCGGCAAAATGAAGGCTGCGGGTTTTCTCGGTGGGGCTCAAATGGATGTTCCGACGAATCGTCCGCCGCCATTTGTTAGCGGGGAGCTGGGCGTTGAGAGCTGCCATTCCCGTAGCGAATTTGGAGATTTTTGTCGGTCTAATTCCTGCCTGCCACAGGTGTTTATCCGCTACCGAGGGGGCGGAGGAAGATTTAGTTTCGATAATCACCATCCCCTCCGCCACATAGTGCTCACCCACTTCAAAAGGTGTTGCCGGTGAGAGCGCCAGTTCGCTTAGCGGCGTCCAGGTCAAAGCGCAGTCAATGGTCATTCGGGAGTTCACCGGATTGTTTTCTGCCTCTGGCAGGAACACCGTGGTGCGGCGGTAGTTGGTAGCCAGTACCGGTTCAAAGTCGGTGACCGGGCATTCAAGCATGTCGCCCAGGGCTTCGTTCACGTATCTGCGCCCTTCGGTATTCAGACGAGCGCGATCAGCTATCTGATAAGGAATTCGTTCTTTGACCGTGACAGCTCGTGCGCCTTCGGTCTTGACTTCAAGAAAAGTATCTCCGGTATCGCAGTAGGTGCGTGTTCGGATTTTGAAGCGGTTGCGTCGCCCGTGGGCTGCTAGCCGGTAGCTTTGTAGCGCCGGGTTATCGAAGTACACCGAGTCGTAGGCGAAATCGCGTTTGCCATCCATCGTAAGCACCGCCGCCTGTGCGGGGAGCGTAGCCAGCACCTTCTGAGCCAGCTTCGCATCCACAATATATTTGCGGTCTACGCGAGTTTGCATGGCAGCCTGTGCATTGAGTTCTTCGAGGTTGATGGGGCGCCAGTGGGAGGGAACAATGGACGCCGGCGCCGCTTCATGTTGGTTCGCGAAGGTCAGGGGCTGAAGTTTGAGGGTGTTTTCATTCATGGTTTTCTCCTTAGCGATGTTGGGCAGGGGAGGTCAGAGTGGCGGTATTCGGGGTGAGGGGATGCTGGTCGGAGTAGAGCTCGGGATGATCGGGAGTATGAGGGACAGTTGCTTTATCTGCGTTGAATCGGATATCAGCTACCGTCTTATCGTTGATAAGGTCAAGTTCTAGAATGTTCACGGTTTCAATCACGTACCCCAGCTGATCTTGTAGGTAAGTGCGCAAGATGTTTTCATCGCTGATGGCGCGGTCGACCGTCACGGTTTGCGAGCGGAGGTTTGCCATGACCTGAGGCGAATCCACGGCAAGCATCGCTATCAGTAGCACTGCCATCAGCGCTATAGCCAGGCCTACAGGCTCAAGACCGATTCCCGCAAGCAGACCTAGGGCGAGTGCGGCGAAGAAGTAGGCTACCTCGCGCTGGTCCAGCTCGGTGGAACGGAGCCTGATAATCGAAAGCACACCGAAAAGTCCCATTCCCATGCCTGCGCTGGTGGCGTCGGCGTTGGCGAGAGCGACCGTCACGGCAAAGACGCCCACGTTAATCACCAGGTATGAAACCACCAGGTCGCGACGGCGATGGCGGCGAACGTACATGGCGCAGAGAGCGAGGATGGCGGCTAGGTCAAGCGCGGCGAATGCCAGAGTGAGGTACATTTTCAGGTCTTTCGAATCATGGGGAATTTGCGTTATTTATAGATTCGTACCTGTAGCTATGTTTAAGCTGTGCTGGATGTAGGGCTAACTTAAGCGTTTAAAATATGTTGTAAGGAGTCGACATCGAGATACTAGAAAAGTTCATCAGGTACCGTTTCGAGGCGGTATCTCATTCATCTTTCTGGTATCTCGCAGACCTGGAGCTATTTCAACCCGTGCCGTTGCCCCCTCTGTTCGAGTGAGGGCAGTACCCTAAGGATTAGCTGTTCTCCAGCGCTTGAAGGTTTTTCTGCCTATGATCGTTATTATTTCTATCGTTCTCGCTCTGGCGGTTATCGCCGTGGTTGCTTCCCTCGAAAACCGGGTTCGGGTTACCGCGCCTATCCTGCTCGTTTTGAGAGGTACCCCAGAGAAAGCATTGGTGTCGGAAGAACCCTCAGCCGCAAGATTTTGAGTCGGTGTCTGAACGCTCTCAGCAGCGTCTTTTCCGCAAGCAGGAAAACATGATTAAGCGCATTCGACGGGTAGGAACCACGGTTCGCTACGAGGGGGAGCGCCCGCTGACGTGGCAGCACTCGGTTATTTTGGTGCGGGCAGGTATGCGCGGTGCGGTTACCCTGGCTGCGGTGCACACCCTTCCCGAAGGAACTCCGCAGCGTTCCTTACTGATTTTTATCGCCTTTCTCGTGGCGCTTCTTTCGCTGGTTATTCAGGGCAGTACTCTCAGCGCAGTGGTGAGCTGGGTCTAGCCTGAGGGTGAAGACCCTGAACTGGTGCAGAAAGAAGCTGCGGCTTTGCTGGATGCACGCGAAATTAGCTCCTTCTCGTCCGAGGCTCTTTCACATGAGCTAGAGCGGCTCGATGCTTTCGAAATTAGCTACAACCTTTCGTCCCCTGACCGCTAAGAGTTCCGGGCTCAGAGAGCAGAATTAAAAGAGTAGAGCTCAGAAAAAAGCCGTTCACCATTTTTCGGTGAACGGCTTTTTGTTCGGAGCTAGATCAGTTGAGCTAGCCCTGCTGCTACTTCAGTGCGCCAGAGGTAATCTGCACGGGTGTCCGCGCGTCCGGGGCCACCATTCATGACGCCGATGGGTTTGCCCTGCTTCTGCGCGTCTAGCACGAGCTTGTACCCGCTCATCACCGCTACCGAACTACCCACAATGAGCAGGGATTTCGAGTCAGCTTTCATCTCTGCGACTGCAGCCTTGCGTTCGGCGGGCACGTTTTCGCCGAAATACACCACATCAGGTTTCAGGCGGGTGGAACCGCAGTTCTCGCACCCTGCCATTTTAAAATCGCAAATGAAGGTGTCTGAAAGTTCGACGTCGCCGTCGGGGTTTACCTGCAGTTCTTCACCTTCTAACCGCGCAAGGTAGCCGGGGTTGATAGCGTCGATGCGGGTGTCCATATGTGCGCGGTTTTCTAGGTGCCCGCACATCAGGCAAATCACCCGGTCAAGATCACCGTGGATCGCCACGATATTTTTTGACCCTGCCCGTTGGTGCAAACCATCCACGTTTTGAGTCACGAGACCGGCTAGCGTGCCTCGCTCTTCAAATTTAGCCAGTAGGTAGTGAGCTGCGTTAGGTTCTGCACGGCGCATATGCCGCCAGCCCACGAACGAGCGTGCCCAGTAGCGCTGGCGAGCGCCGTCGTCGTATCTAAATTCCTGATAGGTCATGGGGCGGTGTTTCTTGAGCGAACCGTTGGGACCGCGGTAGTCGGGAATTCCCGAACCGGTCGAAACTCCCGCCCCGGTGAGCACCAGCACTCCCCCGCCATCCAACATTGCCGCGATACCCTCACGAGCAAAAACTGGATCGTGAGGTGTAGCCGTTTCACTGACCACCCGCTCAATCGAGCGAATTGCCGAACGGTGCGCCATCGCAATATCGGGGCGGGCAATACTTTCCGCATCAGAAACATACGAAGACGCGCGGGAGGATGATTCAAAGTTCACCCCTCTATTATTACAAGTCATAGCAAGGCAAACATCAGCAGGCATAGAATAAAGGAATGTTAAAGATTGCAGTTGCTGGCGCCACCGGCGCTATGGGAAAAGTTATTGTTGAAAAAGCTGAAGCAGCAGGTCATGATATCGTCAAGATTTGCCGCTCCGAAGGTGTAGATTTGCTCGCTGGCGAGGGCATTCTGGAGCAGCTCGACGGCGTTGACGCTGTGATTGATGCTTCTCAGGTGGGCGATCCTGCTTCTGACGATCTGATTACCCCTATCCTCGACGACGCTAAAAACCTTATCGACGCCGCAGAAAAAGCTGGCGTTCACCGCCTCGTGATGCTTTCCATTAACGGCGTAGAAAAGCCCCAGCTCCAGGAATTCCCCTTCTACAAGGCACGCTTCGAGCAGGAACAGCTCGTTCAGAAGGCGGAGCTCGAATCTGTCGTGGTTCGCTCGGTGCAGTGGTTTGAGTTTGTGCTCAATCCCGCTGGCTCCGAAGTTTCCGATGATGAGGTGAAGGCACAGAACTGGGCTATCCAGCCAGCCCCTATGGGCGCCGTCGCAGATTTCTTGGTAGAAGCCGCGGAAGGTAAACACGGGGAAGGGCTCATCACCGTTGCAGGCGGCGAACGCCTCACCTTGCCTGAGCTGACCGAGCGCTATCTCGCAGCTACGAACGATTCCCGCAAGGTCACCACCGTGGACGCCGTCCTGCCGGCGCTTGCCGATGGATCTCTCTACGCACCGGTCGACGCCATCATCCTCGAACCCACCCTCGAACAATGGTTGAGGCAGCAGTAATCTGCTTGGATTGAGTAAAAAGCTGAGCCTAGCAGTGTTACGCGCCCCAGCTCATCTCGTGGTGGAGTGCAGGGATAAATGCGCAGGCGAGTTATAAGAGGAGGACGCCCCCCTCAGCTCCCTCGGACTAAAAGTTCCGTAAGAGCCGACCGGGCGGCGTCCTCCTCTTAATGTTTGAGCTCAAGCGTTTGTCCCTGACGAAGCCGCGACCTAGCTAGAGCGAAATATCACATAGCTCAGCCAAGCAACATTACTCAGCCGTCACCGTCAGCCCATCGATAGCAACATCGGGGTTCACATCTACCTTTACGGTATCGCCATCGTGGATGGCGCCGGAGAGGATTCCTCGTGCCAGACGGTCGCCCACTTCGGTTTGCACCAGACGGCGCAACGGACGAGCACCGAAGGCGGGGTCGTAGCCAGCAAGTCCGAGCCATTCGCTAGCGGCATCTGTAACGTTCAAATTGATGCGGCGGGCGCCCAGGCGCTGTGCCATCGCGTCAATCTGAATGTCCACAATCTTAGAGAGATCCTGAGCCGAAAGAGGATCGAACATGATGATGTTGTCCAAACGGTTGAGGAACTCGGGCTTGAACGAAGCGTTGACTACGTTCATAACCGCCTGCTTCTTGGCGTCTTCTTCCATGTTCTGATCAACCAGGAACTGTGATCCCAGGTTAGAGGTAAGAATCAGGATGACGTTGCGGAAGTCTACGGTACGCCCCTGACCGTCGGTAAGGCGGCCATCATCGAGTACCTGCAAGAGGATGTCAAAGACTTCCGGGTGAGCCTTTTCCACCTCATCCAACAGCACTACGGAGTAGGGACGACGGCGGACCGCTTCGGTGAGCTGACCGCCCTGATCGTAACCAACGTATCCGGGAGGGGCACCCACCAGACGTGAGACACTGTGCTTTTCAGCAAATTCGCTCATGTCGATACGAATCAGTGCCTTTTCATCGTCGAATTGGAATTCGGCGAGTGATTTGGCGAGTTCGGTTTTGCCGACGCCGGTTGGGCCAAGGAAGAGGAAGGAACCAATCGGACGGTCGGGGTCAGAAATGCCTGCGCGTGAACGACGCACGGCATCGGCTACGGCGGTGACCGCCTGCTTCTGTCCGATGAGTCGCTTGCCCAGCTCGTCTTCCATGTTCAAAAGTTTCTCTGATTCGCCCTGGAGCATCTTGCCAGCAGGAATACCCGTCCAAGCAGAGATGACTTCGGCGATTTCGTCGGCGGTTACTTCCTCAGAAACCATCGATTCTTTGTCAGCATGTTCAGCTTCAGCCTGCTGCG
Organism: Rothia amarae; assembly: GCF_042677725.1. NCBI lineage: Bacteria > Bacillati > Actinomycetota > Actinomycetes > Micrococcales > Micrococcaceae > Rothia > Rothia amarae. Next base: position 131,170 of record NZ_JBHUCN010000015.1, on the reverse strand, counting down.
CAGCATGCAGTTCGGCTTCCAGCGCAGGAATTTCGCCGTAAAGAATACGGGAAGCATCGGCAAGATTTCCTTCACGCTGCGCCATGTCAGCTTGCGAGCGCAGTTCATCAATTTTGTTCTTGATGTCGCCGACTCGGTTAAGTCCTGCTTTTTCGGCTTCCCAACGTGCGTTGAGAGAGTCGAGTTCTTCTCGTTTGTCTGCCATTTCAGCACGAAGGTGTTCCAGGCGCTCTACTGAGGCTGGGTCGGTTTCGTTCTGAAGTGCCAGTTCTTCCATGGTCAAGCGGTCTACCTGGCGCCGGAGCATGTCAATTTCTTCGGGTGCCGAGTCGATTTCCATGCGTAGGCGCGAAGCAGCTTCGTCGATGAGGTCGATTGCCTTATCGGGAAGTTGACGCGAGGGAATGTAGCGGTGGGACAGCGTTGCCGCAGCGACCAAAGCCGAGTCTGCAATGGCTACTTTGTGGTGCGCTTCGTAGCGTTCTTTGAGTCCACGCAGAATACCGATGGTGTCTTCCACGCTGGGTTCACCCACGTAGACCTGCTGGAAACGGCGTTCTAGAGCGGCGTCTTTCTCAATATTTTCACGGTATTCGTTGAGGGTGGTAGCGCCAATCAAACGCAACTCACCGCGCGCCAGCATGGGCTTGAGCATGTTTCCGGCATCCATCGAACCTTCGGAAGCGCCAGCACCGACGACGGTATGAATCTCGTCAATGAAGGTAATAATTTGGCCTTCGGACTTTTTGATTTCATCCAAAACAGCTTTGAGGCGCTCTTCGAACTCACCACGGTATTTCGCACCGGCAACCATTGAGCCAAGATCCAAAGAGATGAGGGTTTTACCGCGCAGAGACTCAGGAACATCGCCTGAGACCATGCGCTGAGCAAGACCTTCTACCACAGCGGTCTTACCTACACCTGGTTCACCGATAAGAACGGGGTTGTTCTTGGTACGGCGAGAAAGTACCTGCACGACGCGACGGATTTCTGAGTCACGACCAATCACAGGGTCTAGTTTGCCCTCGCGAGCAATCTTGGTGAGGTCGGTACCAAATTTTTCAAGCGCTTGGAAAGTGCCTTCGGGGTCTGGGGTGTCCACGGTGCGATCTCCTCTTACCTGCGGAATGGTCTGAGCGATGACGTCGGCGCTAGCGCCGTTATCCGCCAGAGCTTTCGCTGTAGCGTCGTCGTTTGATGCAAGCCCGAGCAAAATCATTTCGGTGGAGATGAAAGTATCCCCGAATTGCTCTGCTTTGGTTTGAGCGGTTTGAATTGCACGCAGTGCGTTGCGGCTGAATTGTGCTTGCGCTACCGATGAGCCACTGCTCTTGGGCAGCTTGGCGATTTCATTGGAGGCAGCAACGGAGACGGCGTCGATGTCCACTCCTGCAGCTTTGAGTACAGCTACAGCCACGCCGTCGCGCTGATCCATGAGCGCTTTGAGTAAGTGGGCAGGTTCGATGCTGGGGTTCCCGGCGGTTTGCGCGTTCATGTTCGCGCTACTAATGATTTCTTGTGATTTAGTGGTGAATTTTTGTTCCATGAAAGTCTTCCTTTCGAGTTGAAGTTTTCTCTGTTAAAGACTGAGAAATACGGGATTTAGACCCAACCCCTGCGTTTCTATTTATCTATTAACTTGAGTCTACTCCGCTCAACTTGTTAAGACAAGAGTTTTCCACAGAATAAATTACAATAATTTTGCTTGAGAATATTCACGTGAAATGGTCCACTCGCGGGATAAAGCGAGGGGTCCACCAGGCCATGCACCATACCAACCCAAAGAAGCACCGTCAGAAATACACCTCAAAGGAAAATTTCATTTCCCCGAGGGCGTATGAAATTTGCTTTTGAGGCCATGAAAACTCAACCTTGCAAGGTTTATTCCATCTCATCCAAAAATTCATACTCGCTGTACTGACGGGCAATGAGCTCTTCGTCTTCTTCACTCACTCCTGCTGCACGTTTACGCGAGCGCCTGTTCTCACCCCACGCCACAAAGAACACAGAGAATGCTGCCACGAACGTCAAAATTCCTGAAGTATTGCCAAACCCTGCAGAGAGTCCAATAAAGTCTTCACCCAAAATTTTCGACGCCGCAGAAACGGTCTTACCATCCACCACGTCTGGGCAGAGCATTCCAAAAATGAAAGCAATTGCCCAGGTCACCAGTTGCAGAACTGCTAACGTCGACGTCGTCCCCGCCGATCCTTCGTACCGCTTGGCGTCGTGCCACATCCACCATGCAGCAACCCCCAAGATAGCCAAAAGCGCCGGACCAAAGCTGATGGCAAAAATACCCACCAGCGAACCGCCGGCGCCAAACAAAGCTCGTCCGGCAGTAATCCACAGGGCGCACAGCAAGGCGCCGGGTACTGCGGCCCAGAGCATCAGGCGCTGAAAAGCGGACGATGGACGGTGCAAAATCTGTTCAGATGACTGGTTATCCACACTGTAATAGTAGGTCATTGCCCCCTAAAGATTCAGTTCAGGATAGGCTGGAATTATGAGTAAAAATGAGAGCACATCGAACTACCCTGCAGCTATTCTCTTTGACCATGACGGCACCCTAGTGGACACCGAACCCCTCTGGGAAGCAGCCAAGCAGCGCATTGCAACTGAGCACAATGCCACGTGGACTTCTGAAGACACCCTGGCGGTGTTGGGTTATTCGATTCGCAAGACTCTTGAACAGCTCCAAAAGGTAGGTGTGAACTTGCCACTCTCTGAGCTGGAGGAAAAGCTCATTTCCTACATGATGGAGGAATTTTCACGAAGCTCTTACGATTTCCTCCCTGGCATTCGCCCGCTACTCGATGAGATTCATCAGGCAGGAATACCCATGGGTATTGTCACCAACGCGACGACGGCGGTTGCCCAGCGCACGTCCGAACTCGCGCCCGGTTATTTCACCGCTTTGATTGGCGACCAACAAACGACTCACCCGAAACCTAACCCCGAACCATACTTATTGGGAGCCAAGAAGCTCGGCGTTGATCCAACCCAGTGTGTAGCTGTTGAGGATTCCCCCTCCGGCGTGCAAAGCGCACTAGCAGCAGGAATGAAGGTCATTGTGGTTCCCGGTGAAGTGCCCGTACCGGAAGATTTAGGGCATGCTCGAATGCAACATGAAGAGCTCACACTAGCCAAAATCCTTAATATGAATAATTCAAAATAATCTTGACTTTGGGGATGCGCTTACTAAAATGGTAAGTGAACGCAGGTTCCAAGATATTACTGCGTATGTGTAATAATTTCCGAGCTCAGAAAAGGATTGAACATGCCTGCCACCAATGCACCTTATACCGTTCCTGGACTTACTGAAGCGACCGGTCATCAAGTAGGTGAACTGCTTCAAATGCGCCTGCACGCGCTCAATGACCTTCAGCTCACCCTGAAGCATGCTCATTGGAACGTCGTCGGTCCCTCTTTCATCGGGGTACACGAAATGCTTGACCCTCAGATTGAGCTAGTCCGCGGCTTTGCCGATGAAGTCGCAGAACGCATGGCAGCCCTGGGTGTATCCCCGGTGGGCACTCCCGGCGATTTAGTAGCTAAACGCTCCTGGGAAGACTACTCGGTAGGCCGCGCAGACACCACCGTACATCTAGAAGCTATCAACAAGGTTTACGACGGCGTCATTGAGGATCACCGCGCCGCTATTGCAAAAGCGGGAGAACTCGACCCCGTAACCGAGGATTTGCTCATTGGACAGACTGCCGAGCTTGAAAAGTTCCAGTGGTTTGTACGTGCGCATCTTGAAAATTCAAAGGGTGACATCAAGTAAGCGTCGTCGCTTATACCCATCCTATTTTCTCAATCTGCCCCGATTCCCCGGGGCAGATTATTTTTTGTCCCCTAAACCACCTAATAAAACCTCGATTTGGGGTAACCTGAATCGGTACCCATCAGCTTCGACTCCCCCGAAAGCCCTCCCCCCCTTGAAAATTTCACATCGCACTCCCAAAATCGTATTCGCATCGTCTCTTACTGTCCTGCTGACTTTAGGATTAACCTCCCCTGCAATAGCGGCCCCCAAAGGCGCGGACACTTCCGCACCTCACTCTCAAGGTGACCCATCGCTTACCGCAGGCACTCACGCAGAAGCCAGCGTGAAAAACGCTCCCACCGTTGAAGAAGATACCGATCAGGTGGTCGTTAAATTCAAAGAGGGCACCGCCGAAGACACCAAAGCGAAAGTTCTAGAGTCCACCGCAAAGAAATCGGCACTGGATGACTCCACCACCGAAGTAGTAAGCCAGACCGTCGCTTCAGCCGACGTCGTGAAATCTACTGCGGAGCTCTCCCCCAGCGAGCAAACAGAGGTAGTCAAGACCCTGAACGCCAATCCTAGCGTGGAATACGCTGAGGCAGATTTGCGCATCAAGAACACTGACGCCGGATATGCTCCTGTCACTCCCACTGACCCCCTGTGGTATCTGCAGTGGAACATGCGCGCCATTAACGCTCCTCAAGCTTGGGAAACTAACGTGGGCGACGGCGTGGTCATCGGCGTCGCCGACGAAGGATATTCCACACACCCCGAGTTGGACGCCCGCACACTACCCGGTTATGACTTCACCAGCTCAGAGTTTTCTCGTGACGGAAACGGATGGGACTCTAACCCGCAAGATCAGGGTGACTGGTCAAACGGTCGAAACTCGATGTGGCACGGCATGCACGTGGCTGGTATCGCCGCTGGATCAGCCTACAATCGCTTGGGCGTAGCAGGCGTTGCACCGCGCGCATCTGTTCAGCATGCCCGTATTTTGGGTGCTGGTGGTGATAGCTACGTATCAGATATGGCAGCCGGTGTCGCATGGTCAGCGGGTATTTACGTTCCCGGTGCGCCACTCAATCCCACACCCGCCGACGTCGTGAATATTTCTGCGGCTTTCCCTGCCAATACCTGCCCCAAGGTGTTTGAAGACGCCATTTGGGCAGCTCATGAACGCAACGTTCCCGTGGTGGTGGCAGCCGGTAATAACGGGGACGACGCCGGGAAGTACGCCCCCGCCAACTGCTGGGGTGCAATCGTTGTAGGTGCCACCGCAGGTAACGGCTGGCAAACCATGACTGGTTACTCCAATTGGGGCTGGCCCCTTGATATTTTGGCACCCGGCGGTGCATCGGGTACTGATATATGGTCCACTATCACCGACGGCACTCAGGGACCGGGCAATCCAAGCTACGGTCCGCTCAACGGCACCTCTATGGCGGCACCTCACATTGCAGGCGTCATTGCTTTGATGAAGGAGCGCAATCCTGACCTTCCGGTTGAAACAATCCGTTCCATTTTGCAAGGGACTGGGAGCTACGTGGGTGACTATAAATTTGTCAACGCGGAACGAGCTGTTCAGGCAGTTACCCCCACGCACGTCACGCTTCCTTTTAGCGACGTCGCCGCGAACCATCCTTTCCGGAAAGAAATTAGCTGGGCTCGCAACATGGGTGTAACTACCGGCTGGGCTGATGGAACCTATCGCGCAGAGGAAGGTATTTCTCGTGCGGCTATGGCAGCTTATCTCTACCGTCTAGCGGGCTCACCCACCTATGCGCCTCCGGTTCGCTCACCGTTCAAGGATATTCGTCCCGGTGATCCTTTCTACAAAGAAGTCTCTTGGCTAGCCAGCAAGGGAATTACAACAGGATGGGGCGACGGCACCTTCCGACCCAATGATTCTATTTCCCGTGAGGCTATGGCAGCTTTCCTCTACCGTATGGCTGGATCCCCTGCCTATACACCGAGTGCGCGCAGCCCCTTTACCGATTACCCTCGCGGCAGTAGCTTCTATAAAGAAGTATCTTGGCTAGCCAAAGAGGAAATAACCACGGGTTGGAGCGACGGCACATACCGGCCGCTGGAACCTATTTCACGTGGCGCTATGGCGGCTTTTGTTTACCGCTTCGCTCAAGCTAACTAACTTATGTTGGCAGCTGAAGACCTGCTTTGAATCCCTGTTGGGTTTCCAAGCCGGTCTTTTTTAGGTTTCATTTGAGTCACATTGAGTTCTAGTGAGAGGTTATTTTTCGCTATGCTTATGCCAGCGAAGGGGAGTAGTTCCCACAGGTTAGATGTGATTCGTTGTGGATCTCCTCTAATCCAAGCGGTTTATCGACATACTGGTTGCAGAGAATGCGCCCGGTAAACCACCTGTAGTTTCTGGCTCTCAGAATTCAGGCGAACGAGACCTTCGGCCCGAAATATATACCGTGATGTCCTTAAACCATCGCGCTATATTGCAAGCAACGGCCGAAGTCTCATTTTTAGATGATTTCGGTCTGACCCTAAGGCTCATCATGGACCGAAACGAACTTTCAGCATCAGTTACTGCCTCCAGCAGACACGTTGGCTCCCCTGACCCCACATCCCAACAGATTCGCCGCTGGCGCCGCTATTTGGCAGAGGAAATCTCCGAAGCGCGCATTTATTCGGCTCTTGCCGAGCGTTCGACGGGTCGAGACGCCGAAATTTTACGCGAAGTCGCACAGGCAGAAGAACGGCACCAACAGCATTGGCGCAACCTATTGGGTGCACACGCTACGCCGGAACCGACGCCGTCGGTCTCTGCTCGCACTCTGGAATTCTTGGCTAAGCATTTTGGTTCGGTCTTTGTGCTGGCTTTAGCGCAGCGTGCCGAGGGGCGTTCCCCTTACGCCGAAGACCCCGATGCCACCGATGCCATGGCGGCCGATGAAGCTATCCACGAAGAAATTATTCGCGCGCTTTCTACTTCTGGCCGCGAAAAGCTTTCGGGAAATTTTCGTGCTGCAGTATTTGGTGCCAATGATGGCTTGGTTTCAAACGTCGCGCTGATTATGGGTATTGGGGCATCCGGTGCGAGTTCTCAGATGATCTTGCTTTCTGGTATCGCAGGTTTGCTGGCGGGCGCGCTCTCTATGGCTACCGGAGAGTTTGTGTCTGTAAGGTCCCAACGCGAACTTTTGGATGCGTCCTCCCCCACCCAGGTGACTCTGGACGTCGCCCATCAGCTCGATATTAATCAAAACGAGCTGGAACTCATCTATAAGGCTCGCGGTATGAGTGAAGAAGCGGCACATCATCGTGCGCTAGAACGCTTCGGTCACTTGGATTGTGACTGCGACCCTTCGCTTTCTTTCAAGAATCCAGCAGAGAACCCCGACGACGAACGCAACAACGCCGCGTTGGGTACCGATATTGGCGCGGCGGCGGCGTCCTTCTGTTTCTTTGCAACCGGTGCACTGATTCCGATTTTGCCCTATATTTTTGGTGCCTCAGGATTGTTGGGAGTAGTGCTATCGCTGGTGTTGGTGTCTATCGCTCTAGGCTTTACCGGTGGTGTGGTGGGCTTACTCTCGGGAGCATCGCCTCTGAAGCGCGGGCTGCGCCAAATTGCCATTGGTCTCGGAGCGGCGTTGGTGACCTACGCGTTGGGGCTACTCTTTAATACAACTATTGGCTAGATAACATCAAGTTTCACCGGTAAGATTTACTTTATTTTGTCTGCGGGAGATTCCAGACTCTAGTGTTTTGCTGATTTCCTGTAGATAGAGATCTCGCAGTCTTAGCCTTCTATGATATAGGGCGGGGATTAGAACTTAAGTTCTAATCCCCGCCCTGATCTTTTATTCGGTGCTTAGTAAACCAGTGCTAAGAAGAGAAACTTCTGTGTAGCATTCTGGTATCCGCAGGCTTAGCTGGATTGCCTCTGAACTCAAACCACAGGAAGAAATAAACGAGCTTTCCACCTTCCGAGATAACTATTTTTGTTCCGCCGCGGGGTAATCGATGTAACCATGAGGACCGGGTGTGTAAAAAGTATCGGAATCAATTGAATTCAACGCTAGATTATTCTTCCACCGATAGGACAAATCAGGATTAGCAATTATCTCACGGCCCACCGCCACCGCATCAGCCAAGTCATCCTCCACGATATGACGAGCCTCTTCCAACTCTGTCACCACGCCAAAACCGGTATTGAGGATTGTGAAGCCACCAAAGGATTCTCGCAAATAAGCAACCAAGTCGCTTTCTGCATCATGATACAAAATAGAGAGATAAGCGATATTCAGGTCAGCAATACCGTCCAACAATGCTTTATAAGTAGCGCGAACATCATCCTCATCTTCTTCCAGGCAACCTTGGACATTATGCATGGGCGAAATGCGTAGACCGAGACGATCAGCTCCAATTTCATCTGCGATAGAGCGAACCACCTCAATGGCCAAACGAGCACGATTCTCGGGGCTACCTCCGTACTCATCTGTACGGTCATTAGAGCTAGGTGCGAGGAACTGATGAAGAAGATACCCGTTAGCACCGTGCACTTCCACACCATCCATACCTGCGTCAATGGCTCGGCGAGCGCCTTCAGTAAATTTCTGGATAACCCTTTCAATACCCTCGGCATCGAGAGCAACGGGAGTGGGCACCTCTTCTCGGGACTCTCCATCACCGTGCAAAGTGACCCCGGGGGCAATGGCGCTCGATGACTCTCCTTGGTCAAATCCATTGATAGAAGGTAGAGTAAGGCGGCCACCGTGCATAATTTGCATCACAATGTTGCTACCCTCTTCATGAACAGCCTGAGCAACCTTACGCCAGCCTTCTTGTTGTTCGGCGGTGGCGATCCCCGGCTGACCTAAAAATGCGCGGTTGATGTCTTCAAAGAATGTACCTTCAGTGACAATCAGACCGTTATTCGCGCGTTGCTTGTAGTATTCCACGTGCATATCGCTAGGAACGCCGTCTTGACCAGCACGGGAACGGGTCAAGGGTGCCATAGTGATGCGGTTGTTCAGTTCAAGGGCGCCTGCGGTGGCGGGTTCAAAAAGGGTCGGCATTTTTGTCTTTCAGTTAATGTGTTTTCTGGCTGAAAGTACAACGGAGAGCACTTGGATAATATTCCCCTCTCATTAAAGCGCGTGCCTATTTAAGAGTGCTTAAGGTACATCAAGCTTCCTAGTAACAAGGAAAAGGGAGGGAATTGGTCACCACCAATTCCCTCCCTCCCTCTTCATCCTTTTCTCAGAATAGAATTACCGAGCGGCAGGAATACTACCGTGGGGGTCGATAACGTACTTCAATGATGACCCCTTATCGAAGTCCGCGTATGCCTGAGGTGCCTCATCCAGGCTAATGACCTTGATGTTGAGCATATCTGAAAGATAAGGCATGCGATCCCACAGAATCGACATCATCAACTCGCGGTTGTAGTGCATAATGGGCGCCTGACCACCGGCGATACGAGGCGATTTAATCCAAGCATCACCGAAATTGAGAGAGTAAACACCCTCACGCTCTGCAGGAACAGGAGAGATGGGATTAGCACCGTAAACACCGATGATGCCGGTTGCTCCGCCGGGACGGGTTGCATCCAGAACCTGGTTGATAGCGTAAGACGATTTCGTCTCCTCAGCCTCTTGACCCAGGCCGTGTGCTTCGTTGCCTACATAGTCAACTGCACAGTCAACATAGGGGGTGCCGAGGATAGCTTCAATTCCATCATTGATTGAGTCGATCTCGGAAAGGTTGATGGTTTCACAACCGTTACGGCGAACCAATTCCAGACGATCCTCATAGTAATCGCCCACGATGATGCAGGATGCGCCCATGAGGCGAGCAGCAGCGGCACCGCAACGCCCAACCGGACCCGCACCTGCAATATAGACGGTAGAACCAGGCTTAACACCGGCTTCGACCAGACCATGGTAAGCAGTGGGCAAAATATCTGACAGCACTGCAAGGTCTAGGATTTTCTCCATTGCCTGATCTTTGTCAGGAAAACGAAGAAGCTGGAAGTCGGCGTAAGGCACAAACATATATTCTGCCTGACCACCTGCGAAGCCACCGAGGTTGAAGCCATATGCGGCACACGAAACCTCGGGGTTAGTAGTCTCGCACACCTCAGTGCGTCCGTTGCGACAGTTACGGCAACGACCACAGGCTACGTTAAAAGGTACAGAAACGATGTCACCTGGCTTGAGGAACTCAACATCTGACCCGATTTCTACAACTTCACCAGTCATTTCGTGCCCCATGACCATGCCTTCGGGCACAGGGAATGAGCCACGGTAGATATGCAAATCACTACCACAGATGTTCGTGGCAATAAGCTTTACGATAACGCCATGGGGTGCTTTTTTACCGTTAGGCATCTCAAGCTTGGGGAAATCAAGAGTATCCACACGCATATCTTTGACGCCGTGAAATACTACTGCACGATTTTTATCAGCCACGTTCTTCCTCACTACTTTCTTCTTTGGGAAAGCTATTGGGTATAGAAGCTAAGCTCTGGATGAGAATAACCGCTCGGGAAAGCGAATGTTTCACCAATCCCCGAGGGATTCTTAGCTGCCAAGCAAGCTTAGCATAGGGGTGGCGGACAGAAATCATAACCTACTCGTTAGAAGAGAATAAAGAATCGTCGTCATACATTCACGAAATAGACAGTAAAGTTGCAAACGGCAGGAGATTACAAAGATTTTGAGGCTACCTGCACCTTACACAGAAGCGATTGGTCAGATTTATCTATGAGCTACTTACATGAACGCATCACAGACAAGGAAACTCACATTCAACCAGATGTTCGAGTAATGGGAGCACGCCAGAACAACCTGCAAAACGTTGATCTTTCTGTGCCCCGCGATTCTCTCGTCGTCTTCACCGGTGTTTCAGGATCGGGGAAATCCTCTCTTGCCTTTGGAACCCTCTATGCAGAATCACAGCGGCGTTATCTCGAGTCGGTGGCTCCTTATGCCCGTCGTCTTATCGATCAAGCCGGAGTGCCCGAGGTTGATTCCATTACAGGGATGCCTCCCGCTGTTGCCTTGCAACAACAGCGAGGCGGACAAAATTCACGATCAACCGTTGGCAGTATCACCACCATCTCAAGTCTGGTTCGTATGTTGTATTCACGCGCCGGTCAGTATCCTGAGCACCAGAACATGCTCTACGCCGAGGATTTCTCCGCCAATACACCCCAAGGTGCATGCCCGGAATGCCATGGGATTGGCAGGGTGTATGAAGTGGAAGAAAATCAGATGGTACCCGATCCCACCAAGACCATCCGTGAGCGCGCGATAGCTTCTTGGCCTACCGCCTGGCACGGTCATCAGCTTCGAGATGTCTTAGTGGCTCTGGGCTACGACGTGGATGTGCCCTGGAAAGATCTTCCGAAAAAAGACCGCGACTGGATTCTTTACACTGAAGAAACACCGCACGTACCGGTCTACTCTCGAATGACGCTTGCCGAAGCTCAAGCAGCCAAAAAAGCAGGTGCTGAACCCTCTTACAGCGGCACCTATGTGGGCGCAAAACGCTATGTGCTTGATACTTTTGCCAACACTAAGAGTGCCTCCATGAAACGTAAGGTAGCACAGTTTCTCACTTCCATCCCCTGCCCAGCCTGCCACGGCAAACGCGTCAAGGCAGAGGCGCTTTCGGTAACGTTTGCAGGAGTAGATATTGCTGATTTCTCTCATCTACCTCTGCACGAGTTAGTCAACTTATTGGAAGAAGAAGTTGAACATGCTTCTAAGAAACTTGCCACTACTGCCCGCTTGGGAGCAGGACTCATTGAGCGCTTACGCCCCATCATAGACCTTGGGCTAGGCTACCTTTCGCTCGATCGAATGACCCCCACTCTTTCCGGTGGTGAATTACAGCGTTTGCGCCTAGCTACTCAGTTATCATCTGAACTTTTCGGTGTGGTCTATGTATTAGATGAGCCTTCTGCAGGTCTACATCCTCAAGATATTCATGCGCTTCTCGGTGTGCTTGATGGTCTCAAAGCGCGGGGAAACAGTCTTTTTGTTGTGGAGCATTCTATTGAAGTAATGCAACATGCTGACTGGATTGTAGACGTGGGACCAGGAGCAGGTGAACGGGGCGGCAGGGTTCTCTACAGTGGCCAGGTAGAGGGCTTGGCTCATGTCGCGGATTCTGCCACCCGAGGCTATCTTTTTGGTGGCGCTGGGCTGCCAAAACATACTCCTCGAAAGCCCAGTCAGTGGATGAAACTTTCGAGAGTTACCCGAAATAACCTCCATAATGTGGATATAGAGATCCCCCTCGGGGTTCTTACTGCGGTCACCGGCGTCTCAGGTTCCGGTAAGTCCACTTTGGTGAGCCAGGCTTTGCCTCAACTAGTAGGAAACCGTCTGGGTAAGAATATGACAGGAAATGAACCCCCCTTAGAGGCAGATGATCTCTTAAGCGCCGAGCAGACTGCCGCAGTCAGCGGAAACATTGAGGGAGATTTCAGCGGTATCCGCCGCGTTGTTGCAATCGATCAGAAGCCTATTGGACGAACCCCTCGCTCCAATATTGCCACCTACACCGGACTTTTCGATCATGTGCGACGTCGTTTTGCGGAAACCGTAGAAGCCAAGCGTCGCCGCTATAAACCGGGCAGATTCTCGTTCAACGTCGCTGGCGGCAGATGCCCCACATGCGAGGGAGAAGGATCCGTGATGGTTGAGCTGCTTTTCTTGCCATCGGTCTATACAAAATGCCCTGATTGCCACGGCACTCGTTATCAGTCGAGCACTTTGGAAATTTTGTGGCGAGGGAAGAACGTGTCAGAAGTTTTGGAGTTGAGTGTGGACGAAGCCTTGGACTTTTTCGAGGGAGAGTTCGATATTATGCGTTCATTGACTGCGCTGAGTGATGTTGGATTGGGTTATCTGCGTTTGGGGCAGCCTGCTACAGAGTTATCTGGTGGTGAGGCTCAACGAGTCAAACTTGCCTCTGAATTGCAGAGGTCTCAACGGGGCGACACTCTCTATGTACTGGATGAGCCCACTACAGGTTTACATTGCTCTGATGCAGACCGCTTGATGTCTCATCTTCAGACCTTAGTGGATTCCGGTAACACGGTAGTGATGGTTGAGCTTGATATGCGAATTATTGCAGCGGCAGATTATGTGATAGACATGGGCCCTGGCGCAGGAGATGACGGGGGTCAGGTTGTTGCCGCTGGCACCCCATCGCAGGTGGCGACTTCAGCAAAAAGTGTTTCCGCACCATTTTTAGCGGCGGCCTTGAAGTAAGAATATATTCATGATTTGGAAGACTTGTTTATAATCCTTCTACATTGAGTACCGTATTGAACTTTATGGGCTACCTTGTCTCCTCCTCCGGCTCATCTGACGGTCTTATAGGGGGGAGGCGGTTAGCATCTTTTGATCGCGCTAGACCGATTCGGTAACTTCGAAAAAATTTTGTAGATTTTCATCTCTCCACTACAGTTAGAATAGTAAGTTTTCTTAGTATCACTAGATTCAAGGAGCAATCATGGCTGACCTCAGCAATAAAAAAGTTCTTATTCTCGCTAGCCAGGGCGTAGAGCAGATTGAACTCACCTCACCCCGTGATGCACTCAAGGACGCCGGCGCGCAGGTTTCACTAGCAGCCCCTGAAGGTAAGGAATTTCAGGGCATGAATGGCGACTGGGAGAAAGCGGATACTTTTACCCCTGACCTCGCATTGGCAGATGTCAACGTTGAAGATTTCGATGCGCTTGTTCTCGCCGGCGGTACCCTCAACGCCGATGCAATGCGTATCAACCCTGAGGCTCGCTCCATTACCGTTCAGTTCTTTGAGGCAGAGAAGCCCGTTGCGGCAATCTGCCATGCACCCTGGTTGCTCATCGATTCCAAGAAGGTTGAAGGCAAAAAGCTGACCTCCTACACCTCGGTGAAGCTAGACCTTCAAAACGCTGGTGCCGAATGGGTTGATGAAGAGGTTGTGGAAGATGGCAATCTCATTACCAGCCGTAACCCCGGTGATCTTGAGGCTTTCAACAAGGCGATTATCGCGAAGTTGAGCTAATTCCTGAATGATAAGCCTGAACTTTCCTTGTTGATATCGCTTCTACGGTAGCGAGGAGAGTAACGTCAAGCCCCGAGCGCACTGATACATGCGCCTCGGGGCTTGACTTATTCAGCTGACGCTTAGCGCGACTGAATTCGATCACGGAGTAGTTCGGTAGGCTGGGGAAAGAAAAAACCGTCTCTTCAAAGATCGACGGGTGCCGGGCAATCTGTATGCAAAACCCGCCAGGTTTTATTCTGGGCAATGTTCCGCTGAACCACCGAACGCAAATCCGACGATTATCCTATTTCACCGCAACTCTCATCTTCGCTGAGGCCTTCCGCTTTAGTCGGAGTCAGTAGCCTCAACCCGTTGTATGCTTTCTCTGCCAGCCCCAGCTGGGAGGGCGATTTTGAGGGCTTCACTCAAAACGAATAAGCCTCATATTTTTGAATTTAATGAACAATAATTCATTCAAATGTAGATTTAATAATTTTTATTACTTAGAGGATTATTCATAAGGGGTGCCCAGCAGCCAAAAACACCAAACCCCGCACCACCGAAGACACCCGCTCATAAGACCCCAACGGCCGCCGGAAACCCGTGTGCAAAATACGCCAGGTCTTCACCTGAGCAATCACCCGCTCCACCACCGCCCGGCGTGAATTAATGAATCTGTTCACCGCCTTCACATCTGCAGGTGTCCTGCGGGTTTTATTACGCCTGGCCGGGGTAGCCAACCCCAACCCGATATAACCCTTATCAGCCAAAGTGCTCTCATCAAGATATCTTTCCAAGCCATGATGTTTGAAGGCGTAAGCATAATGCCTGGCCCCGGGCACCGGGTCTGTGATAGCCAGCAACTTTCCATCCAAGGTGCAGATGACTTGGCGGTTAACCCCGGCACGTTTGTGTTTTCCTGAGAAGTTTGTTGCACTTAGTGAGCGCCAGTTCCAGGTAGGTATGAGTGTTCCATCGATCACTAAAGATCCAGGCGTCTTTAGCGCTGATTCCATGGGTTTCATCAGAGGTTTGGGTACCCTGGCCAGTGCTTTTTCAATGCTGGTGATGGTTCTGGAAACTGTTGGCTTGGATACGCTGAAGATGCTTGCAAGCAGTTCTTCGGTGACGTTGTGCCGATGGTAGATTAGCGTCATTTTGAGTGCTTGAGTCAGGGTGAGTTTGTGTGGTTTTTCGGCTGGTTTATTCCAGGTGAGATGGTTTTTAGGGCGGTGAGCAGCGTGGCGAATTGTTCGCTGGTGAGCCCGGTTATACGCTGGTTGGGCAACGGTCTCTTCGGTATGGCTTGAGGTTATTTCTGGCGATTTAATCCTCTTATTTTGCTACTGGTGGGGCCGTTGTCTCTTGGTGGGGTGTGGTTACCCCCTTATGAATAAGCCTCAATAATTATTCTGGAATAGAGAAAAAACATGCCGGGGAGAGAAGAAAAACTTTCCTCTCTCCGCGGCATGATCTCTCAGTAATCTAAATCCGCGAGATGCCTAAAAACTAAACCTGGTTAATAGGGCGAGATTCAATATTGCTGTAGTTGTTCCATTGGGCTCTACCATTTGTTAAAGTCATAGATCGCAGATTGTATCCCGAATAAATCGTTCCACTGGAATAGCAGTAGGAGCCGCTGGTGCCCGTTACTGTAAACGCAGTTCCAGGCCAAGTTTGTGTGGCATTTTCTCCCACAACGGGGTTAGTCGATGCTCCATTAAACTGGAGAGTATAAATATCATAGTTAGTTGTATTGAACGTAGCTCCCCTAAGACCTGTGAGAGTACTCTGTTGGGCGGGTCCGGAAATTGTCCATGCGGGGTTATCCACTGTAGGGTTGTTGACCATTCCGCGGGGTACGGCAAAAGTAAAGGTTAACCCTGACAGCGTCGCAGTGGTATTTCCTACTGTGGTATTTCCAATATGACCTACGGAGAATCCAGCCACCTCAGGTGAGACGGGTACTGAAGTGCTCAAATAAAATTGGTTAATGGTACAACCAGTGCGTATGTAATTAGCAGTGACGCTTTTGCCAATATAATACTGCGGTGCCGGAGACGCCGCATAAGCAGGAACCGCTGCAGTAGCTGCAACGACGGGCGCTGCCCATGCTGCACCCTTGGCAATCTGACGGCGCGTGAGTGAAGTAGACATTAAAATCCTATTCATCGGGGGAGTGAACGAAACAAACAGAGGCCTGAAGGGTATCATTACAATTGAATCAATCTATTTATTTCAATACTAAAGCTTAAACACAATTAGCTACAAAAAGCAATAAATAAGTATAGAGGCTTATTCATAAAGGTTCCGAAGCCGCAAAGAAGATCAGCGCCCGCACCAGAAGAAAACACCGGCCCATAAGAACGAAGCGGCCGCCGAAAACCAGAATGCAGAACCCTCCACGTTTTCACCTGCGCAATCACCCACTCAACCACTAACCGCAACCGAATAATCTGACGATTATTCCCTCTCACCGCAGCCCTCATCCTCACCCCCGGCTTCCGTTTAGTCGGAGTCAGCAGCCCAAGCCCGATATAGCCGTTATCCGCCAGAGTAGATTCATCCAGGAATCTTTCTAACCGGTGAAAACGAAAAGCATGCACATCATGACGGGCCCCTGGCACCGGATCAGTGATAGCCAGCATTCTTCCATTCATTGTACAGATGACCTGATGGTTGAAACCAGCACGCTGGTGTTTACCTGAAAATAATGCCTCCCCTTGTGAAGCCCAGTTCCACACCGGAATCAAAGTGCCGTGTATTACCAGTGAGCCGGGGATATTCTGGAGAGGTTCGAGCGCGGGGCTTTCAGCTCTTTTAGCTTCAATAGTGCGCCTTTGATGTGGTGGATGGTTCTGGAGATCGTAGATTAAGAAACCCAAATGCTTCGGCTAGAACCTCTTCAGTGAGGTTATGACGGAGGTAAATGAGGGTGATTTTGAGGGCTTGGTTGAGGTTGAGGGCGCGTGGTCTGGTTGCTGGCTTGTTCCAGAGGAGGTTTTTGTTCAGGGCTGTGATGAGTGTGGCGAATTGGTTGCTGTTTAGCCCGGTTGTAGGATGGTTTTACAACGGTCTTTTCCGGTTTGGCTTGAGTATATTATTGGCTTTTATTCTCATTTTTTGTCGCTGGTGGGGCCGTTGTCTCTTGGTGGATTTTACCCCTTATGAATAAGCCTCTTAGACTGTCGGAGTAAGCGAACAAATTATAACCACGCTCGCACGTAACTTCTTCTAGCACCCCTCCCCCTCCCCGAAGAATAGGAATACTTATGTCCCCCTCCCTTACTCGTCGCCAGGTTGCCAAAGGCGCTGTCTGGGCAACTCCTGTTGTTGTTGCTACCGCTGCGGTTCCTGCCTATGCGGGCTCACGCACATGCAACCTTGATGTACTTGGTGCTGGTAAAACTTTCTTTGATTACGGCGAACGAAATATTGATCAGGCTACTAATCTCACCGATGGATATGTGGAGATTGATGACGGACGTCTTCGAGTTATCGGGCTAAATGACGGAGAAACGGTAACTTCAATTAGCTACTCTATTCAAGTTGAGGTCGCCGATGCTTCCCGTACGGCAGGCATTGATCAGGGCTACGATGACCCCAATACCAGCACAGTTGAGATTAACGACTCCGGTTTAGGAGATGGCTGGCAACTGGACGGCGGAGAACAGGCTCAGACCATAAGCACCACGCTGGAGGATGGTTCCTCGAGGGAGTATGACATGTGGACAGTCTGGTTCTCAAACAACAGCAATCCCGGTACTTACTCAACCGATGAAAATGGGTGCAATGTATTTGATTCCACTAATGTTGTGACCCGCGATGGTGGTTTTTCCATTCATTACCCCGATTTTGTTGGCTATACAGGGGATGCACAGCAAATCGTGGTCAACCAGGTCATGCGATTCACCATCCTTACTTCCCAAAACCGACGCATCACCTATTATGGCTACCTTTTTGATAACTCCGCTACCAAGGGAACCGTCACTAGAACCACGACAGTTATGTAATTAGAGAAGCATCAAACATAATTCCATTGTTTTATGAATGATGCTTAAACCACTCATTTTTCTTTTGTTTTCTTGACATAGGGTTTGAGAAAACACAATATAACAATAACGTCGACTAAAAATCGGTACTCCATTCTTTCGAATGAAGCACCGATTTTTTATCCCTCTTTTGTCTCATATACCCACAACACCCCACAACGTAGGCTTAATCATGCACCCAGTTCTTGAGGAAATAGAGATCCCTCAGATCTGAAGACTTTTCTTCGATAACGGTGAGTACGTTATGGAACGCGATCTTGCGCTCCACCAAAATAGGGGAAAATTATTATGAGCATTAATCGTCGATTATTCGTCAAGGGCACCGCATGAGCAGCACCCGTCGTCATCGCATCCGCATCTGTGCCTGCATACGCAGCTTCCCAAAAGCAGCAGTATTTCTTGGGCAGATCTTGGGTCGCCAAGACCACCTTCACCGGTACCAAAACTGGAAAGAGCCTTGCCGAAGGATTGCCCGCTCCCTCACGGGCAGGTAGCGTTCCACAGACCGTTGTAAACTTCAACCCCGACGTCTGTGCTCCTCTCTTCGATCACTACTACGTGCAGTTCTCTGAAGCTTTCACGACCGCTAACGGATACTGAGAAGACTTCACTTCAGGGTGGATTTACACTCAGGTGAAAGAAAACATCACCCCATATAAAAGCCCGGAAACAACTCGTGGTTGCTCCCGGGTTATTTATTTTAAGCTGGCTTTATCCTTCTTTGATTTTCTCGATATAAGCATCTGGATCAAAAGGCACATAATCCTCGCTGGGAGCTTTGCGGCTGTCGCGCTCGTCCAACTTGCTACCTAAGATTCGATCCACCACAAGGGCAATAGCGCCGTCACCCGTGACGTTCGTAGCAGTACCAAAGGAATCGAGTGCTATATAGGTGGCGATCATCAACGCCACCTGCTGCTCGCTAAACCCAAGCATGGACTGCAAAATGCCCACCGCTGCCATAATGCCGCCACCAGGTACACCAGGAGCTGCAACCATCACTACGCCGAGCATAAAGATAAAACCAATCCACTGCCCCGTCGTCAACCCAATATTCTGAGTAAAAGCAATCGCCATCGCAAAAGCAGTAATCTTTGAAGTCGAGCCTGCCAAGTGGATAGTGGCGCACAGAGGAATAACGAAGTTAGCGATGGGATGGCGCACACCATTCTTCAAAGTTTGACGCAAGGTAACCGGAATAGTTGCCGCCGAAGACGAGGTTCCTAACGCCGTCAGGTAAGCATCCTTCATGTTCCACAGTGCTTTAACGGGATTTACCCTCGCTACCGCACCGGCAACTCCAAACTGCGTACCCAAAATAACAACTTCAAGAATAAGAAGAACCACTACTACCGTAAGCAAAGTAGAGATAACCTGCGCTGCCTCACCAGACTGCGTAAGGTTCAAAAAGATACCAAAGATATGAAGAGGCAACAGCGGAATAACCACCCGCGAAATCAGCGCTGTAATAATTTCACGAAACTCCAAGAAACCACGGCGTAATACGCCGCGAGGCATAATGGACAGACCAATCCCTATGACAAAAGAGAGCACGAGCGCCGTCATCACTTCAAAAGGGGCAGCGATCTCGATGGTGAAGTATCCAGAAGCTGCAGCCAACGATTCTTCAGAAGCCTTCACATCTGAGAAAGTTCCCGGATTCAATAAACTCGGAAAAAGCCATGCGCACACAATATAGGTGAGCACACCAGAAAAGATGGTAGAAGCATAAGCTAGAGCGGCTGTGAGCCCAAGCCATTTTCCTGCTCCTCGCCCCAAATCGCCAATCGCAGGTATAACCAGGCCAACGATAATCAGCGGG
The DNA here is from genome assembly GCF_042677725.1 of Rothia amarae. NCBI lineage: Bacteria > Bacillati > Actinomycetota > Actinomycetes > Micrococcales > Micrococcaceae > Rothia > Rothia amarae. Next base: position 111,498 of record NZ_JBHUCN010000015.1, on the reverse strand, counting down.
ACAGCGAATTTAAGAAACTGCGAAAAGATATCGTTATACGTGTAAAAAACACGCGAAAGACCGGTGGGGAAAAACTGCCCACACACCAAACCCAAGATAATTGCCACAATAATCCAGGGCAAAATCCCATACTTCTTGAGAGCGCTCATAAAAAAATCAATCGTTCGGAAACATGTAATTATCAAATCTTGTCACACTCCCGGCGGTGCTAAGAACTTAGGGGTGGGCATGTTCAAATACTGGTTCGGCCAAAGCCTTGCGCATAAAGAAAATCCCCGGGCTCATTCTTAGAGAACGAGCCCGGGGATTTTCTAAAATCTAAACTGATTTAGAGACTACTTGCCTGCCATCAGTTCGCGCATGAGCTGAGCAGCCTCAGAAGGAGTCTTACCCACCTTTACGCCTGCAGCTTCAAGAGCTTCTTTCTTAGCCTGTGCTGTACCAGAAGAACCAGAAACAATCGCACCAGCATGACCCATGGTCTTACCCTCAGGAGCGGTGAAACCAGCTACATAGCCAACAACAGGCTTGGTGACGTTTGCCTTGATGAACTCAGCTGCGCGCTCTTCAGCGTCGCCACCAATTTCACCAATCATGACGATGCCTTCGGTCTCTGGATCAGCTTCGAAAGCTTCTAGCGCATCAATGTGGGTAGTACCAATGATGGGGTCGCCACCGATGCCAATCGCGGTGGTGAAACCGAGATCGCGCAGTTCGTACATCATCTGATAGGTGAGGGTACCCGACTTGGAAACCAAGCCCAGCTTGCCCTTACCGGTGATGTTGCCGGGGGTGATACCAACATTGGACTGCTCGGGGCTGATGATGCCGGGGCAGTTAGGTCCGATAATGCGGGTAATCTGCTTACCGTTTGCATCGGTCTTGGACTTAGCATGTGCCCAGAACTCAGCTGAATCCTGTACGGGAACACCTTCGGTAATGACGACGACGAGGGGAACCTCAGCGTCGATTGCCTCGATAACGGCGTCCTTGGTGAATGCCGGGGGAACGAAAACGATCGAAACGTTCGCGCCGGTCTTCTCAACAGCTTCAGAAACTGAACCGAAAACGTCGAGCTCTACTTCGTTGCCCTCTTTGTTGGTGTGGGTAACGGTAGTGCCAGCCTTGCGTGCATTGACGCCGCCCACAATGTTTGTTCCGTATGCGAGCATACGAGCGGTGTGCTTTGAGCCTTCGCCGCCGGTGATGCCCTGAACGATGACCTTGGAGTCCTTGTTCAAAAAGATAGACATATCTATATACCTTCTAAATTCTAAAAATTATCGGCGAATTTACGCGTTGTGAGCGAGCTCAGCAGCCTTGTCAGCACCGGAGTCCATGGTGTCTGCCTGGTGCACGAGGGGGTGGTTAGCGTCGTTGAGAATCTTGCGACCTTCTTCAACGTTGTTGCCATCTAGGCGTACTACGAGAGGCTTAGTTGCCTTGTCGCCGAGAATTTCCAGAGCCTTGACGATACCGTTTGCTACGGCGTCACATGCGGTGATGCCACCGAAAACGTTAACGAATACAGACTTAACCTGCTCGTCGTTGAGAATGACATCGAGGCCGTTTGCCATTACCTCAGCGGATGCGCCACCACCAATATCGAGGAAGTTAGCGGGTTTTACGTTGCCATGGTTCTCGCCAGCGTAAGCAACGACGTCGAGGGTAGACATAACCAAGCCTGCGCCGTTACCGATGATGCCGACTTCGCCGTCCAGCTTCACGTAATTGAGGTCGTTTTCTTTTGCCTTAGCTTCCAGGGGGTTCTCTGCTGACTTGTCAACGAGAGCCTCGTGGTCCTTCTGGCGGAAATCAGCGTTGTCGTCCAAGGAAATCTTGCCGTCGAGAGCAAGGATCTTGCCGTCGCCGGTCTTCACCAAGGGGTTAACCTCAACGAGAGTTGCGTCTTCTTTGTCAAAGACCTCACCGAGAGTTACGAGAACTTCGGCAACCTGATCCTTGATATCTGCAGCGAAACCAGCTGCTTCAACGATTTCCTGAGCCTTTTCAGCGTCCAAGCCCTTAGCAGGATTGACCTCTACCTTAGCGAGCGCCTCGGGACGTTCCTTAGCCAAGGTTTCGATATCCATGCCGCCCTCTACCGAGCACATTGCAAGGTAGGTGCGGTTGGAGCGGTCGAGCAGAATGGAGAAGTAGTATTCTTCCGCGATGTCTGCGCCCTGGGCAATCATCACACGGTTGACAGTGTGACCTTTGATGTCCATGCCCAGGATCTGCTGTGCGTATTCGAATGCTTCGTCTGCGGTCTTAGCAACCTTAACGCCACCGGCTTTGCCGCGGCCACCGACCTTAACCTGAGCCTTAACAACGGTGACGCCGCCAATCTTCTCAGCAGCTGCTTTTGCTTCTTCTGGAGTGGAGGCAACGATGCCCTGAAGTACGGGAACGCCGTGCTTCTCGAACAGATCGCGTGCCTGGTATTCAAACAGGTCCACTGGATTCCTTCTTCGTCGAAGTATTGCTGACTGTTTCGGTGTCAGCTCTCTTACCCGAGAAGTCTGGCGGTGAGCCTCTCTGCTCAAGGTGTGTTTTTGTAAAAACGACCTTCAGTCAGAGAGGCAGACCACTAAACTTCTTTCGTCTGCAACTTTAGCGGAAATTAGGCGGTAGTGAGCAACTTTGCAGGTCTAACTCACGTTCTTGGCGAACATTAAGAAATTTTTATTCGAAATCTGCTGATTATTTACAGATAAGTCGAGTTCTGATCGGCTGGGGAGGAATACCAATCGTAGCTCGATGCGGGGAACGACCCACAAGGAGCAAAGCTGTCCCAGGCGCTGGCGGTGTTCCACCCGCTGGCCTCTATCCAGGCGTTGATGCTATCCCACGACTTGTGGTCGCCCCATTCCGAGGGGATTCTCCATTCTGAGGGGATGGACCAGTCGGTGGGAGCTGTCCAGGAGTCATCGGCAGGAATAGTTGCAGGTGCTTCTGGAGCGGACGGCGTGGGCTGAGCAGGTATGGGGGTAGCAGGTTTGGGCTCAGTCGGTTTTGGCGTAACAGGTTTAGTCGGTGCCGGATTCGCTGGCTTCGTCGGAGCAGGTTTTGCAGGCTTAGGAGTAGCGGGGGCGTCTGCGCTGTCCGATGCAGGCAACGTACCCGGTGCGTATCCCGCAAAATTCTGGGTGTAGTAAGGGGTGCCGTCTGCTCCGTAAGCAATACCAATACCGATATGAGTCGCTTTAGGATCGGTCATATTGCGGTAGTGTCCTGGAGAATTACGCCATCCAGTAGTTACCTGCCCAACCGAGTACCCCGCAGCCACATTTTCTGAAGCGGTGATCCACCCCTGGGGAAATTTACTCGCAAAGTTATCGCAGTGCGCCATATATCCCTGCGCTGCCTGCTGCTGAGAGCACCCCTGAGCCACGCTATTCAAGACATTGCTTAGTTTGAGAGGAGGAAGACCAGCTTCTGCTCGCACGCGATTTGTCTCTTTGAGAATCTGTGCCCTAGCAGCTACAACATCTGAGGTTGCAAAGGTTGACGCCGAGGAGAGAACCGCTGGTTTTTCTTCGATAGAAGGAGCTTCTTGAGCGTTGGTGACGCTCAAGGAACCTACACCTACTAAAATAGCTGGGGCAACGGCGAGGCCGCGAAGCAGTGAAGATGACATGTCATCTCTCTTTCAAAGTAGTCGATCGTTGACGAGTTACCTTTGAAGTCTAGAGAGGACTCACACTTCGAATAAAGCTCCATTTGTGCTGGTCAGACGCTACAAATGCCTCTAGTCGTCCCTAAAACTACACCTGCTGTACGCTCAATATTTGCCTTGTGGCGCTTTATGCGTCTTTAACTTCCTCAATCGCGTCGAAGACTGACACCACCACACCGGGGGTATGAGAGTTGCGGGGAACCATAAGATATTGGTGCTCACCAATACGCCACAGCATTACTTCTGATTCTCCGACGTTACAACGCCAAGCGCTGCCCTCTCCAAAGAATTTAGGAGCGTTTTCTTCAAAACTCACAGTTCGGGCGAGAACTTCTGCGATATCGGAACCGGCAAGTTCAAGCACCGACCGGTTGAACGAGACGTCTAGAACTAACCCGGGATCTTTGCCCAGGGCGCTATTGAGCGCGCGTCCCAGCTTTGCAGGATCTACCTGGCTGACCACCAAAAAAGTATCTTCATGCACCCATAGGCACGCAACAACTTTGCGGGTACCAAAGAAAATTTCCTGGGCCTTTTTATCACCGGATACTTTGCCGGGGGCTTTGGGTAGCTCAGCACCCAAAACTTTCTGCATACGGCGCGCAGCCTCAGAATAAGGGTCTACTTCAATACGCATCAAAGTCAGTGAAGGGACTTCTTGAATCTGGAGATTGTTATCGCTCAGACGATCCATGTCTTCGGCAAATTCAGACGCGGTGGAAGGAGCAATTCCTTCTTCAAGATCTGTATGCGGGAGAGGAACGGAGGTTGTTGTCATATCAATATGACGGTTTTACCCCTCCGTTCCTCACGCTAAATATTTAGTTTTTCATCGGAAAGATTGCGCTATCGGCTGTGCTTACATAGGGAACATAGTCGGTGGCAATTCTTCGTCCTCAGCCGAAGTAGTTCCACCGGGGTAAGCGGCGTAGGTGATGACGATTTGAACATTGGATTTATCCAGAGGATCAACCGGTCGAAGAGCAAACCCTACGTGGGTGTACTTGGGATCAAGAATTTTTGCCCGCTCGCTGGTCCGCTTCATCAACTTATTATCAACCGCGTCGTATGCCGAAACGCCGAAAGAAGTTGATTGTGAAGCGCTCTTCCAGCCTTTGAGCATAGAGGGTGAATTGAAGTTGTAGCAGGAGTATTCCAACCCGGAAGCTGCACGAAGGTTCAAACACTCACTTGAGACAGAATTCAACGAATTGCTGTACTTCAGAGCGGGCAAGCCTGCGGCTTCACGTTGTGCATTGATTTGGCTCAACATAGCCATTTGACCGTTGATGGTGTCGCGGTAATCCCATTCGGGATTCCACCACATCGGTGAGATAGCGATATCGCTATCCTTCTCGATCTGGATGGGAGCGGCTTGAGCGGATGCTGCACCGAAAACGCCCAGTGCAATGCTGCCCATGGCAAAGGTTGTAGCAATTTTGGATAGTTTCATAGTTTTTCCTCAAACAGTAGTCGTTATCCAGCCCAAGAAGTACGGGGGAGATTGGAGTCATCTTGCGGGAATACTGTGTTCTCGGAGTAAGAAGCAAAAGTGATTACAAAGCGTTTATCTCCCGGGGCAAGATAACCCATGCTGGAACCTACGTGGGTGAGATTAGGGTCGAGAATCTTTGCACGGCCTGAGGGAGTTGCCATTAGCTGAGGGACGACCTCATCAATCTGAGCTGCACGAACCACAGATTGACCTGCCCCCTTGTATCCCTGCACCATAGGCGAAGTGAAGTTATAGCAAGGGCGATCTAGCTGGTAAGGACTCTGAAAAATCTGACCCAGGCAGTTATTGGACGTCCACGACAAAGTGTTGCTGTACGTAACGGGCTTGAGTCCGTGCTGAGCTCTTACCTGATTGATATCTTCATAGATTCCGATTCGTGCGTGGGCAACATCCCAGATAGTCATGGGTATGGGTTCTGTAGGTGCAAAAGTGCCCTGGGATGCAGGAGTTGAAGGAGTTCCAGTAAGACCCCCTGTAAAAGCCGCCTGAGCAGGGGCAACACTCAAGAAGGCAAGAGCAACTCCAGACAAAGCGACGGTGCATTTCTTTGCGAGAGACTTCATCACAATTCTTTCGATAGAGGTCAAAAGTGACCTTTTGTGGTTTAAATTTCAGTTATCCGTACAACTGATACTCATCACTCTAAAAAGAATTTTGCCTAGTCAACTTATACTTAAGTACAAATTTTTAGCTTCTATTCAATCTTCTTCAGGGGCGCATAGCGCAACAGAAGCCGCTTCACTTCACTCGCGAATTTCACCTTGGCAACCGTCTTATCCCCAGCACCTTCCACAGCAATGACGCTGCCTTCACCAAAGGTCGAGTGCTCAACCCGATCACCCACGTTCAGCAACGGAATTTCCTTCTTTTGCTGAACCCGAGCTGCGTTCTGACCGCGTGCGGCAGCTTTCAAGCCGTAAGCTGCCGAGCCGTTGACTGCACTGGTAGACGGCTCCGCCGGACGCCGTCGCTCCCCCGCGCCGCCAGCAGGCGAGTCAAAGCGCTGTGAGTAAACTGAGTTGCCCCAAGAGGACCCAGTCGAAGCGCCAAATCCGCGATTACCAAAGCCTCGGTCAGTGCCAGCACCACTCATCCGCGAACCCATCAGGGTACCCAGGCGCTTCCATTCGATGAGTTCTTCAGGAATTTCTTCCAAGAAAGGGGAGGGCGGGTTGAACTGGCTCTGTCCCCACATCGAACGGTTTTCCGCGCGAGTTAGGTACAGGCGTTCACGAGCGCGGGTCAAGCCCACGTACGCCAGGCGACGTTCCTCACTCATTTCCCCCTCATCGGTCAGGGCCCGCTGATGGGGGAAAAGCCCGTGTTCCATACCGGTCAAGAAAACCACGGGGAATTCCAGACCCTTAGCGGTATGCAACGTCATCAGAGTAACTACGCCCTGCGAGCGCGCTTCTGCAACCTCAGCGGCGATTTGAGCGGCGGTGGGGCCTTCGCCGCCGTCGGTTGCCCGGGGTTTATTGGGGATCTGGTCAGCGTCGGCAACCAGCGCCACGTGCTCGAGGAATTCTTCAAGTGTGGAACCTGGATTTTCAGTTTCAAAATCGCGTACAGCATCGACTAACTCGGACAGGTTCTCTACGCGTGATTCGTCTTGGATATCATTTGACTCACGAAGCGCCTGCAGATAGCCGGTTTGCTCTAGCACAGCTTCGAGGCAGGTTGCAGCGGATTCTGTGGCCGCCAGCTGCGCTAAGTCATCGACCATTTGCACAAAAGCAGCAATTTTCTTCTGAGCGGCGGCACCTAAACCAGGGACGTCATGAACGGCGCGCAACGCCGCCATGAAAGAAGTTCGCTGTTGTTGGGCGAAGTCTGCAACTTTACCTTCAGTGGTAGTGCCAATCCCTCGTTTGGGTTCGTTGAGAATACGACGTACGTTGACATCGTCGTCAGGATTCACCAGCATGCGCAGGTAGCTCAACGCGTCTTTAATTTCTTTTCGTTCGTAGAAGCGTGTTCCGCCGACCACCCGGTAGGGATGGCCCATGCGCATGAGCAAGTCTTCAATGGTTCGGGACTGCGCGTTAGTGCGGTAGAAAATCGCGATATCACCGGGGGCAACATCAAAATCATCTCGAAGTCGGTCAATCTCCTGGGCGATAAATCGTGCCTCAGCGTGCTCAGATTCGGCGACGTAGCCGGTAATCTTTGCGCCGTCGCCCGACGCCGTCCACAGCTTTTTGGGGCGGCGGTCCTTGTTACGCTCAATCACTGCGTTAGCTGCGCTCAAGATATTTTGGGTGGAACGGTAATTTTGTTCCAGCAAGATAGTGCGAGCGTTCTTGTAATCCGTCTCAAAGTCAGTGATATTGCGAATATCAGCGCCACGGAAGGCGTAGATGGACTGATCTGAGTCACCCACTACCGTCAGTTCGGCAGGTTCAACTGACGAAGGATACGGAGTCTGCTCGTTTGAATTTTTCGGGTTGGTACCGACCAGCTCTCGCACCAGCGCGTACTGGGCGTGGTTGGTGTCCTGGTACTCATCCACCAGAATATGGCGGAAACGGCGGCGGTAATACTCGGCTACCTGAGGGTAAGTACGGAGGAGGTGTACGGTTTGCCCAATGAGGTCATCAAAATCTAGCGAATTAGCTGCTTTGAGCCGCTCGGTATAACCCTTATAGACGTTATTAATCGCCATATCCCAGGGGTTGGAGGGATTCATATTCCGTGAGAAATCGTCAGTATCAACCAGTTCGTTCTTGAGCTGGCTAATCTTGTTCTGCAGAGCCTTAGGAGCAAACTTCTTAGGGTCAAGGTTCAGCCCCTTAGCCACCAGGGTAATCAAGCGAAGCGAATCGGCGGAGTCATAAATCGAGAAAGTGGATTTCAAACCCAGCGCTTTTGCTTCGCGGCGGAGAACGCGCACACAAAAACTGTGGAACGTAGAAATCCACATTTGTTTAGCACGAGGGCCAATAAGCTCTTCGATGCGTTCTCGCATCTCAGCTGCCGCTTTATTGGTAAAGGTGATAGCCAGAATCTGCCCTTGATGCGCCCGTCCGGTCGCCAGCAGATAGGCAATACGATGGGTGAGCACACGGGTTTTACCTGAACCCGCGCCAGCAACAATCAGAAGTGGTGAGCCACCATGGATGACAGCTTCTTTTTGCTGCTCATTCAGTCCCTCAGTTAGATGCTCCGCGGCTGGCGAGCCGTGATCCCATTCGGACATCGCCGCGGGTGCGTACATGTCATCCATGCCGTAGCCGCCCACCTGGTAGGCAGGGGGCATAAAGTCAGCTGTTGCAATATCGTCGGGGACGTCGAAGTTCGGCATGGGCTCTTCGGTGGGTTCCCACTCAGGTTCATCGTCTGCAAAGGGCTCGATGAAGTCAGGTTCGTCTGCGCTCCCCCCGCTCGCTGAATGGGGCAGGGCGGCATGGGTAGACGCCGCGTCCTCTGCCTGGGGCGACCGCGGGGGCATAAAGCTGTCTTCTTCATCAAATAGATAGTCCATCGCATACCCAGTTTAACCCGAACGTTTATTCGAAGAGCAAGACTTTCGCCGCAGACAAACACCTAAATGTTCCATAATGGTGAAGACAGAGTTTTATAGACGGAGTGGTGATTCTTGCATGGGTCTTTCAAAAGGTCAGAAAAAACGTCTCTACGGCAACAATATTGAAGCTAAAACAACGATTGCACCGCCTGCTGAGACGGCGCACAAAGCCCGCACTCAGTCTGTACGCCATGATTCTGTTGAAGCTAACCCGGAATCCGGCAAATCCTTCATGTTCGCTGGCGTGGCTTTTGTGATTGCTGTTTTACTCATGCTTTATTACTATCTGTGGGTGCTGCCGGAGATGAGCGAGCGAGCAGGAACTACTATTTCGGAACTGAAATTCTGGTTTGATCAACAGCATGCATTAGCCGTAAACCAGGGGTTGGGGCGTGACATGCTGGTGCAATACCAGTACATCCATCGCTCCTCCGGGTTGATTTTCCCCTTGATTTTTGCTGGCGCGTGGGTAGCTATGATTTCTGCTTCGCAGTTTGCCAAAACTGTTTCGCGGCTGATGATGGCGGTGCCGGTTCTTTGGGCGCTTGTCTTTATTCTGGGCAATTTTGTTCTCGACGCCGCGCTGGCGAACCCGGCAACAGGCCCGGTAGGCGTAGCAGCTTTGTTGGTTGCTGTGCGCTGGGTTCTGTTTATTGCATGCTGGGTGCAACTGGGCTGGATGGCTGTCCGACTAGTGCAGGGCAAGATTGATGCGTTCTCCCGCGGCGCGCTGAAGGGTCAGCAGCCGATTCGGTAGGTAGACGGCGGCACGCTTCTTCAGCTCAACAAGAAACGACCACCAGAGTGCATATTTGACCAGCATATGCTGGTCAGGTTGACACTTTGGTGGTCGTTTTTAATGTTGTCGTTTGTGCCCCCGAATGGATTCGAACCATCGACACCCGCTTTAGGAGAGCGGTGCTCTATCCCCTGAGCTACGAGGGCTAGCTTTGCAAAGGATTTAGCCTTCAAAAAGACTCTCCTCAGTATAGCTACCCTTTCGGCGCAATCCCAACCGGTATGCCAGACTTGAGGCGTGACGATTTTGATTGACCCTCCCGCCTGGCCTGCTCATGGCACGGTCTTCTCGCATTTAGTTTCAGACACTTCTCTGGCTGAGCTCCACGCATTCGCCAGAGCTAATTCTCTTTCAGAACGAGCGTTCGATTTAGACCACTATGATGTCCCCGCAGAGATTTACGATCACCTCATCGAAGCAGGAGCAGTAGCGGTAGACGGCCGCGAATTGACGCGCAGGCTCATCCGCTCCGGGTTGCGGGTCCCCCTCAAAGAGCGTCCGCCAAAAATCAAAAATACGCTACTAGTGCGCTGGGATTCATTACTCCCCCACCATGAAGAACTCGGCGAGCACATCCTCGAACAGTGGAGCGCCTCAACGCGGGCTTATCATAACAGCGCACATCTACTCGAAATGCTGAATGCTCTCGATACACTCTATTCCCCCGACGCCCCACCCCGAACCGCTATACTCGCCGCGTGGTTTCACGACGTCGTCTACGACGGTAATCCCGGTCAGGATGAGCGAGCTTCCGCCGACTACGCTGCCGATACGTTAACGCCGCTGGTCAGCACTGGAGTACTTGATACGCAGGAGATTGAAGAAGTTACCGAGCTCATTAAGGCAACAATAACTCACGAGGTCTCACCCCAATTCCTAAGCACACTCTCCGCCGAGGATTTTGCTTTATTTCTCGACGCCGACATGGCGATTTTAGCTGCAGATTCAGCTCGCTACACCCGGTACGCCCAGGCGGTTCGTTTCGAATACGACCATATCAGCGATGAGGATTTCAGAGCAGGAAGAATCAAAGTTCTGAAAGGTTTTCTTGCACGAGAATCCATTTATCTCTCTCCGCAGGGTCAGGCGCTATGGGAGCAAGACGCCCGCCGCAATATACATACAGAGCTTGAGCAGCTAGCAGCTACGGCCGAGAAGAATTCTTTTTCTTCTTATACAGTCCCCGGGCAATCAGAAGGCCCAGAATAATGCCGATGCCGCCGGTAATGGAAACCCACATCGCCGCATGTCCAGCGAACATCGCAATAATAAGACCGATAATAATTCCGGGTATCGCACCACCAACCATTCCAACCGCCATATAGGTGAATTCTTGATCAGATCCGCTGGTGGGGCTTTCAAATTGAGTAGGCATGTTTTCCATTCTAATAGGTTTAGTGTGCGTATAGTCTGGACGTTCGCCCAGCGCAACTGCCTGCCTACTGGAAAAGAAGGCATAAAAAATGCGGCCCTGCTGGTCGTACTGGGCCGCACTACCGATTCACTCGGCGGGTTGTTCTTTCAGTTAAAGAAAGAAAGTTTTGAGAACACTCACTACATTAGACCAGAATGAGAGTTCATGAAAAGGGAGCTGCCGCTGGGCGAGCTCCCCTTTCAAAGTTCTAGAAACTAAACCCTAAGGCTTAGAGACCTGCAACGGTGTAGTAACCGTCTACGGGCATGAATCCGCCACCGTCAACCGAAGTCTTCAAGGTGCCCTGACCGGGGTTAAGAGCGGAGATCATTTCGCCGTTACCAACGTAGATACCAACGTGAGCGTAACCGTTAGTGAAAACGATGTCGCCGGGCTGGGGGTTAGAGGTAGGGGTCAGCTCGCCTGCCATTGCGTAGGTGTAGGAGGTAAGGTTGATGCCCTGCTGTGCGAATACGTAGGATACGAAGCCTGAGCAGTCCCAAGCCTTGTAGGACTCGCCGCCCCAAACGTAGGATCCACCGATACCATCGTATGCACCTGCAACGATAGCTGCACGCTTACCTTCAAGGTTCTGAGTCTTTGAATCCTGAGTCTTTACAGAAGCGGTGGTGTTCTCAACTGCCGCGCCGTTGGTGGAGTATGAGGTGGATGATGCGTAGTCAACAAGAGTAGGAGTGGAATCCACTGCTGCGGGGGTTGCTACTGCGAAAGCATTTGCGGGAGCTACAGAACCAATCAGTGCTGCACCAGCAACTGCTGCTGCACCTGCGTTACGTGCAATGTTGTTCTTCTTAGCTGCCATGTGACGAGCGGTGCTCTTTGCCATTTGAATTTCCTCCGTTTGCCTCACGAGGTAAGCTGTCGGGTTCGAGTAGAAGGTTCACTCGGTTACATTTAGATCTGCAACTTCACCCCAAGGGCTCTTTATGAAAGAACCCAAAGATTGGGTCCCCCGCTTCTGCCAAAACATTTTCTATAAATTTTGTGACCTCGTTGAAACAGTGGCAGAACTAGGCGTTCTGTTTCGAGGGTGCCTTTCCGACCAGTGATTGGCACGAGAAAGACATTACACAGTCAAAACCGAATTGTCACGTTTTGGTTACGAAATTTTTTTGAGCTCCTTCAAAAACCCCAAATAATCCCACAAGTCTCCAAGTTACATATTACGTATTTTTTATCGCCAACCCCACTAAAATACCGGAGATACACTGATAAAAGCACTCAGGAAAATCCCACATTCACACACAAAACCAACATCGTGAAGGTCTCGAAACGATATATTTTTTCCTAAAGGAGATAGCTCACATCATGCACTTTTGGAGGTTCTCACCTCAAAAATGCCCCTTTTAACGACCAAAGGTCACAAACATATAACTTTCATCAGCAAACTGACAATTTATCGCTTGACGACGACCGCCTGGGCAACATCAGCAGAGAGGTGAAGAGGGGCATCCTCACCATCAGCTTCTACCCGAACCTCTCCATCTGCAGCCGAAACGACCGAAACGGTAGCGCCATAGACGATGCCGGCGTCACCCAATTCCTTCAGCAACTCCATATCGGTCTGGATAGATTCAGGAAATCGAGTGACCGTAAAGCGATCTTCCGGGCCAGAATCTTGAGCTGCCACGGCCATACTCACAGTCCGCGCGTCATTTTGCTCGGACTCAGCGCCGAGTTCTTCTAAGCCGGGGATAGCGTTGCCATATGGAGAAAACTTTGGCTCATTGAGGATTTCAAGCAGACGGCGTTCCACTCGCTCACTCATGACATGCTCCCAGCGGCACGCTTCATCATGAATGTAAGCAATGTCCAAACCGATAACATCGGCAAGCAACCTTTCAGCCAAGCGGTGCTTGCGCATGACTTCTACGGCTTTTTTGCGCCCTTCAGCAGTGAGCTGTAGTGAACGATCCTCGGCAACTTCAACCAGCCCATGCTTTTCAATTCGAGCCACAGTTTGCGAAACAGTAGGACCAGAGTGATCAAGACGCTCGGCAATTCGAGCACGCATGGGAGTGACTCCCTCTTCTTCAAGCTCAAGAATAGTGCGCAGATACATCTCAGTTGTATCAATAAGATCAGTCATTATTTCCTCTGTCTCGATTCAAGCCCTATTACTACTTGTACGTATAGGCTCTATATATTTTATGCCCTACTTCTGAATGCTGGGATTCGAGGTATCCACAACTGAGAAACCGAAGCACAATGTGAGAGGTTTCCGTAACACTTTTACTCCATAGTGTAGTCGAGGGCACAATAGGAGAAAACCACATGTTGAGTCATCTCCGCAATGGATTCAGCCGAGACATTGGAGTAATCGTGAATACATTCCCCCCAGTCCCCCAGGAACTTTTACCCCAGGACGGCAGATTTGGTGCCGGCCCTTCGAAGGTGCGCCCCGAGCAGGTGGAAGCAATTTCCCGAGCAGGGGCCCAGCTTTTGGGAACGTCTCACCGCCAAGCTCCGGTGAAGAATTTGGTGAAAGAAATTCAAGAGGGGCTCAGGGAATTCTTCGGACTCCCCGAGGGATACGAAATTGTTCTGGGAAACGGTGGTGCCACTTCATTCTGGGACGCCGCTACGTTCGGGCTGGTTCGACACCGTGCTGAGCACTTATCTTTTGGCGAGTTTGGTTCCAAGTTTGCCCAAGCAACCGCTAAGGCGCCCTTCCTTGAGGAGTCGCTGGTTATATCTGCAGAGCCCGGATCTATGCCGACGCTGGAAGTTCAACCAGGAATTGATGTTTACGCCTGGCCTCAGAACGAAACCTCCACCGGAGTCTCTGCCCCGGTTCTTCGCCCCGCAGGAATCGACGACGACGCGCTAGTTATCATCGACGCAACCTCCGCCGCAGGCGGGTTAGCTGTTGATATCAGCCAAACCGACGTCTACTACTTTTCTCCCCAGAAGAACTTTGCCTCCGACGGTGGTCTCTGGTTAGCAGTATTCTCACCTGCAGCAATCGCCCGAGTTGAAGAAATTATTCAAAGCGGGCGCTGGATACCGGATTCACTCAACCTGCACACGGCGATGGAGAACTCCCGTAAGAACCAGACCTACAACACTCCGGCGCTTTCCACCTTGGTCATGCTCGCTGAGCAGGTTCGCTGGCTCAATCAGCAAGGCGGGATCGCTTTCGCCGCACAACGTACAGCCGAATCGGCGTCCAGAGTGTATAGCTGGGCAGAAAAATCATCCTATGCCGCACCCTTTGTGAAAAATCCAAAGCATCGCTCAAACGTTATCTGCACCGTTGATTTTGACGAGTCGATTGACGCTACTCGAATTTCTCAGACACTACGGCAAGCTGGCGTGGTCGATATTGAACCCTACCGAAAACTGGGAAAAAACCAGCTACGTATCGCTACTTTTACCGCGATCGAACCAGACGATGTCTCAGCTTTACTCCGCTGCATTGACTACGTGGTAGAAGACCTCGCCGCAAAGTAGAAGCACATAAAAGAGGAAGCGCTAGTCGATTTCCTTAGACTCCACGAGGTCTTCTATCTCTTCAGTGATGATAGATTCCTCGTTGAGGTCTTCTTCTACGCCCTCTTCAACATCTTCAATTTCGTCTTCTTCGCCCTCGAAATCGCCGTCAAGCTCAGCTTTTTCTGCCGCAGAAATATCTTTCGTACGCTCAGCCCAGGGGACCCAAGCAGGAGCCAACAGAGCATCATCGCCGGGCAGCAAGCCGACCTCGCACACCGTAGCGACTTTCGAGCGCGGCGCCCGAGAGAGTGTGGCAAACCAGAACCACCCACGGTAACCGGGCATAGTGCATTCAAAAAGATGAGTGGTGAGGCGCTCTTCTTCGCCCCTCATATGATGCACAGGACCAATTGCAGCGGAATCAGCGATTTCTTCGATTGCTCGCAGAGCAACATCCTTTGCTTCCGCCAGCTGGGGATCAATCTTCGATGTACGACGACGCTTCATCGGCACACCAAATACGGATTCACCTGCTGAGGCCGAAGCGTTTGCAGAGACAGCAAAAGCATCTTGCGTACCCGCAGAAGACTCATTCGCAGTGGAAAGCTGGCTCTGGGGCATAGTTTCAGTTTCTACAACAGATTCGTTGGTATTTACCGTTTCTGACATATCCCTATTAAAGCGTGAAACAGCAAGCGACGCTAAAACCGTTGGCCTTTTACAGCAAAGAGCACAACTATTCTTGTTCGGAGGATAAAGATTGATAGCTTAAAGGAATGAACGAGAAAACAACTTCACCCCGCTTTGATGGGCCTGTCCGCAGTCTAGCCATCATAGGTGGGGTACTTGCGGCAATTTCTATCCTTGCCGGCGTCGCTATGTTGCTGATGACCTGGGCACAACTCAATCCGCCCTATGTTTTAACCTGGCTTACTATGATTCTGTTGCCCATCGCTTTTCTTCTGATGCTGACCTCGTTGATTCTTTTAATGGTGCGCCGCAAAACCACCTAAGAGTTCAGGCTAAGAGCCTTCCGCTGGCCGCATCCCCTTCAGCTAACTCCAGGATTCTTCAGCTTTTAATTCAGCTAGTACACAGAATAGGTTGGCAAAATATCAGTTGTGAATACTAATCAGCCTGAAGCAAAGTTACTCGTTGTAGACGATGAGCCCAACATCCTCGAACTTCTCGCAACGTCCTTGCGGTTCGCAGGGTTTGAGGTCGTTACCGCAGCTAACGGTCGTGAAGCACTGGAGAAGGCAGAGACAGAAAACCCCGACCTTGCGGTTCTTGACGTCATGATGCCTGACCTCGACGGCTTCACTGTGGTTCGCAAACTCCGTAGCGCAGGTCGTCTCTTTCCCGTTCTCTTCTTGACGGCAAAAGATGACACCGAAGACAAAGTCACCGGTCTCACCGTCGGCGGTGATGACTACGTCACAAAGCCTTTTAGCCTGGACGAGGTAGTAGCCCGTATCCGCGCTGTGCTACGCCGCACCCAGCAGTCCGAGCTGGATGATTCCCGTCTGAGGGTAGGCGATTTGGTGTTGGATGACGACGCCCACGAAGTATTCCGTGGGGACCGCGAAATCGATCTCTCCCCCACCGAATTCAAGCTGTTGCGCTATCTGATGCTTAACCCCAACCGGGTACTTTCCAAAGCACAGATTCTCGATCACGTGTGGGAATACGACTTCAACGGCGATGCTTCCATTGTTGAGTCTTACATCTCTTACCTGCGCCGCAAGATTGATAACATGCCGGATCAGACACCGCTTATCCACACCAAACGCGGTGTGGGTTATCTCTTGCGCACCTCAAAGTAAAAAGTTCCTTTCGAACTTCTAGCGACTTTCCGTGAGTTCGGATCACCATATCAATGGAGTAACGTGACCAGGATTCGTCAAAAAATTGGCCAGCTGGGGGCGCTTTCATTGCGCACTCAGCTGGTTCTTTTAACAGCTTTTCTCTTAGCTTTAGCTATTTCTGTAACGTCGTTAGTGGCGATTTCTGCTCTACGCGGGCAAATGGTTCAGCAGTTGGACGAGGAGATGAAGTCCAACGCTCAGATGCTGACCGACTATATGGTCGATGGCAATCAGCTTCCTACCACCGGTCCTCTGATGCGGTTTCAGGCTTATTTACTAGATTCTAACGGCAAAGTAGTCAATTCAATCACCAGTATTTCCAACAACAATGTTGCCCCCAATATCAGTGGTTGGGACGCTGCGAAAGTAGATAAGTATTCCGCCAAGGCGTTCACGGTGGATTCTACGGACAGCACCTCGCAATGGCGCATTATGCCGTTCAACGCTGATGGCACCGACTATTCGGTTATTATTGCCACTCCTCTGAACCAGACCAACGCCGTCGTTGCTCTCGTTGCTATCCTCACCCTCGCTTTTGGTTTGGCAACTCTCTTTGCCTCTATCGCTATGAGTTGGGTGATGGTCACGCGTGCCTTTGAGCCCCTTGCACGAGTGGAGCAGACTGCGGCGCGAATCGCCGCCGGCGATCTCTCTCAGCGCATGGATAAGTACAACCCATACACTGAGATTGGTAGGCTGTCTTCTTCTCTCAACACGATGCTCTCGCATATTGAAAAAGCCTTTGAAGTTCAGAAAAACTCCGAAGTCAAAATGCGCCGTTTTGTAGGCGATGCGTCCCATGAACTCCGCACTCCCCTGGTATCTATTCGCGGTTATTCAGAGCTGTACCGCCAAGGAGCGCTGCAAACTGATGAGGCAGTGGCTACCGCAATGAGCCGTATTGAAGCAGAGTCAAAACGCATGGGTCAGCTGATTGAAGATTTGCTGACTTTAGCGCGAATCGATGAGCGCCGGGAAGCTGAAAACAAGCCTCTCGATTTGCTCAATATAGCCATCGATGCCGCCCAAGACGCGTTCGCCACCGCTCCTGACCGTGAGGTTGTAGTAGTTGGCTTACAAGACGATGAAGAACCAGGCTCGGCACCGATTGTGGGTGATGAGTCGCGCATCCGCCAGGTGATAGCTAATCTCATGACCAATGCCATTCGTTATACCCCCGCTGGAACTCCACTGGAAATTGCGGTGGGTAGCGATGTTTCTGAAAGTGGTCAGCAAATCTCCCGCATTCAGGTTCGCGACCACGGCCCTGGCATTCACGGGGACGAAAAACAAAAAGTGTTTGAACGCTTCTACCGCGCCGACTCATCGCGCACCCGAGAGACAGGCGGAACGGGTCTAGGGCTGTCCATCGTGGCAGGAATCGTGCAGCAACATGAAGGCACAATTGAGGTATTAGAGACGCCCGGCGGCGGAGCTACGTTCTCCCTGGATTTCCCGTTGCAGACTGAGGTTCCCTCTTCTACCGGTTCGCTTCGCGCCTAAGCTCTTTTCTTCATCTCGGTTTAGAAACCGGGTACTAGAGGTCTGTGGATAACTTTTCTACCCCGGTTTTCTGGGGCTGCTTATCCACAGATTTTTTATTTCTCGGTCGCACTCGCCATTTTCTTCTAGCGTAGAAAACATGAACAGTACTTAGCTGTTCCCCTTCATATTGATTGCTTCTATGGCCTACTTCAAGGAGAAAACTCATGGCACAGTTCGTTGTCGATTCAGAAATTATTGCGTCCAAGAGCGCTACTGCTCGCGCGCAGGTAGAGAGTATTGCCTCAGAGGTCAATGCACTCACTGCTTCTCTTCAAGATCTTGAAGGTTCGTGGACGGGCGCGGCGTCCGTCAATTTCCAGGGCGTACTGAGTAATTGGCGAGCAACTCAGAGTCAGGTGGAAGAATCAATCGCACAGATCAATCAGGCTCTCTCGCGTGCAGGTGTGAACTACGCAGATACCGAAAGTGCAAACGCTGCAATGTTCGTAGGCTAGCCAAGAGGAGAAGGAGAGACGAGGCGGGTTCTCGTCTCTCCTTTTACCTACCGTGCCGGTGGAATTGCAGTTTCCTGTCGAAATTCCAGGCACCACTCTCCTCCTGTGCGTTTCCACAGGCTAGTTCGCATCACGTTCGCGCGAGGGGTCTGCACCGTTGAAAGAATATGGACGGCATCGGGGCCCAAGCTCTGGGTGGCAATAATTTCGGGTTCCTTCACGCTTTGAAAGGCATTGAGACGAAACTGGATAACTGTATCTCGATTAATGATTTTCCCCGTCGGAGTTACCCAGGTGAAGTCTTCGCTAAGGATTCTCCGTACTGTCGATTCATCAGAAAAAACGCTTTCTTCCCAGAGATTTTTTTCTGAGTCAACAGCCGCGGCACAAGAACTATCTGCCGTTGTAGATGGCGCGTTCTCGACACTATGAGATAGAGACGGGGAAACTGCCTCTGATGTTTTATTCTCCACCGGCTCACCAAGAGTGAACCCGGGTCCCTGCGCCGGAGTTTTGCCGTCTCGATACGCTGTTGCGGCAGCGCGTGCTCGCTCGTCGGCGGCTTCATTCATGGGATGTCCAGCGTGACCTTTGACCCACTCAAAAGTGCACTTTCGCCCTACCAAAGCAGCATCTAACTCTTTGAAGAGATCTAGGTTGAGAACAGGTTTGCCGTCAGCCTTCTTCCACCCTTTTTTCTTCCATCCGTGCCTCCATTTGGTCAGTGAGTCAATGGTGTACTTCGAATCGCAGAGGATTTTCAAGGGTCGGTCGGCAACGTGGTCGGTGGATTTGAGCAGTTCTAGCACAGCCTTTAGCTCGCCCATGTTGTTCGTTCCGTGTTTCCACCCGCCTGCTCCCCAGCATTCGTCGTTGACATACCATGCCCACCCTGCAGGGCCTGGGTTGCCCAGGGCAGAGCCGTCTGCAGCAGCGATAATTTCGGAAGTCATTATTAACCTACTTTAAAGTGTTTGCGCTGAGATCGGCAAAGTGCTCAGCGAAAGATTTCTATCAGTGATTCAGAGGTGAGAGCCGATACTATAACAACTATGAGTTCTGATTCAGCTACTACGGCCTACCTCTTTGCGGTTCCCACCAGCATACTGCGTTCAGGGCACGGGATTACCTGGCTTTCGTATGTAGGGTTAGCTGAACAGATGCAAGCAGCCGAATTCCGTCAAGCAGATGATGCGTTACATTTTGCAGCACAGCACTCGCTGATGAGAGTTATTGCCGCTACAGCTTTAGGTGTGCGCCCTACGCAAGCGGCAGAAATTCCCGTTCACCGCTCGTGCCTTTTGTGTACGGCAGGTGGAGAACACGGAAAGCCTCGTATAGAGGGTATTAATTTTAATATGGCGCGCACTCCCGGTCTAGCGGTGGGGGTTTTCATCGCTGAAGATATGGCGCTCGAAGACGCCACCCAGTTGGGGGTGGACGTCGAGCGGTTGCGCGGTAGTTTTTTTGATACTTACGACCGGATCTCGCTCACTCAAGAGGAAACGGCAGCACTTAAAGGGGAGCCTCAAGAAACCGCGCAGATGATTCGGTTGATGCTCTGGACCGGCAAGCAAGCGGTACTCAAAGCAGTCGGCGCAGGTTTACCGGCAGGCTTAA
Organism: Rothia amarae; assembly: GCF_042677725.1. Lineage (NCBI taxonomy): Bacteria > Bacillati > Actinomycetota > Actinomycetes > Micrococcales > Micrococcaceae > Rothia > Rothia amarae. The sequence continues at coordinate 91,620 of NZ_JBHUCN010000015.1, read as the reverse complement.
ACAGTGTGCGCTGTTCGATGGACGATTTTCCCCGTTCGATTGATGAAGTCTCGGGTTTCACTACTACGGCTGTTTTTGAGCGGAGCGAAGTGGAAAACAAGCTATTTCATCTCACCTGGTTGGTACAGGGAGAATATTTTATTGCAGTGGCTTTGGACCGTCCCCGCCCTGTTTCTCTCCACGCAGTTACTACCCCTGTGGAAATAAAGCGAGTGTTAGAACCTCGTTAGAGAGCGATGGCGGTGGTATCGATTCCTAGTGCTTTGCCAAAAGAGCCAAGCTTGTTAGCGGTTTCAGCATGCTCACTTTCAGGTGTTGACCCCTCAACGATTCCTGCTCCAGCAAAAAGCGTAGCCTGAGTTTCGCTGACTTCGGCGCATCGAAGTACGAGTGCCCATTCGCCGTTGCCCTGCGCGTCCATCCAGCCCACCAGGCCACCGAAGAAACCGCGATTGAAATTTTCTAGTTGCTGGATGAGGTCGAGAGCAGACTCTGTTGGAAATCCGCAAATTGCCGGGGTGGGGTGGATAGCGCGTGCCCCGTCCAAGGAGCTCATGCCCGGGCGTAATTTTCCCCAAATTTTAGTTCCCAAGTGCCACAATTGCGGGGTAGCCATCAGCGAAGGAACGGCAGGTACGTGAAGTTCTTCGGTGAGAGATTCTAGCCGGTGACGGATATCGTCGACCACCGTAGCGTGCTCTGCCCGGTCTTTAGCGGAACGGAGAAGTGCCTCCCCGAGCTGAGCGTCATCAGTGCTTCCTGCAAGGGCAGTGCGGGAGACCGTGCCCGCGAGAGGGTGAGTTGTGAATGCCCCCTCTTCGCTGTGAAAGACAAGCTCGGGGGAAGCCCCCATAAGGTAGCGATCGCTCCCGGGGAGCTTAGCGGAGAAAACGAATGCGCGGGGCTGCTGAGCTAGAAGATTAGTGTAAACCGTCTCGGGGTCCAGTGTTTGCCCCTCATACTTAGCATGTAGTAAGCGGGCTAGCACTACTTTGTCCAATTCACCGTCGTTGAGCTTTTGGACGGCGGTTGCCACCGCCTGTCTGTAGCCGGGGTTATCTATACCCTCCAGCGAAGAGGGCTGGGGCAACTTATGCACGGGGCGCTGGGGCGTAGGTGTTTTCTCCCACCGTTCTGGCACCACGAGGTAAGGCTGTGCCTGCGGGTCGAAAGGTACAAGTCCGACGACGCCGGTTCCTTGACGTTGCGCGATCTCTAAGGCGTTCTCTTCGCATACGCGAAAAAGCTCACCAGAGACGGTGAGCGTACGGTCGTTTCGAGTAAATAGAAACTCAGAGAAGTCGGGGGTGCGCAGGGTCTTCTTCTTTCGTCAACGCTAGGTTCAAAGCGTTATTTTACTCTTGAATTATTCTTGCTCAAAGATAAAGTGAAAGTATCCCTACTTACATCAAGGAGAAAACAATGAATGTAGCAGATTTATTAACCGATGCTATCTCCCGTCCTACAGCAGCAATTACCCGCGCGTTAGAAGGTCTCTCAGCCGAACAGTTGAATGCACACCCCGCAGGGCACGATAATTCGATTGCATGGCTGGTTTGGCATATTGGAAGAGAGATTGACGTGCAGGTAGAGCATCTTGGGGGTCAGGAAGTCTGGAAAACCCAAGGGTTCCGCGAACGCTTTAACCTTGGTGAGATCGGTGATTCAGTGGGCTACGGCCATAGCTCCGAAGAGGCCCGTTCGCTCGTCATTGAAGATAAAGAGCTACTGGTGGAGTACGTCAAGGCGGCCGAAGCTGCTTACGTAGATTATGTAAGCAGTCTTTCGCCCGAAGATTTGGATGAGGTCATTGATACTCGCTGGGATCCGCCGGTAACCCGCGGTGCGCGGCTGGTATCCATGATTGACGACGCTGCCCAGCACGCAGGTCAGGTAGCCTACGCTGCCGGGCAGCTGTAAATCGTTCGTTGTTTTTGTTGAGCGTTGCTCACTACGATTTCATTCTTATTTAGACGAAGAGGCTAAACATGAAGCGGTCGTAGTGGGCATCGATCTTGGCAAGGGTGGATCCGATTTTCTCGGGGGACTCCCGGTAATCGTCTTCTGCCCAGGCGCTGATAACTGCCAGGCAACCTTGGATGTGGTATTTGGCGAGGAACTTAATGTTTTCTTCTGTTTTAAGGTTCTTAACTTCTTGCCAGAAGATATCGAGGTACATCTCTTCAACGATTTCGCCCAGCTTTTGGTAGAAGACGCGTGCGTTAGCTTCCACTAAAAACATGCGAAGAACTTCTTTATTTTCATAGACAAAAGCAATGAGTTTTCCGAAGATTTCATCGGAATTCATATTTTTGCCTAGAACTGGATCGGGAGCGAAAATTTGCTCTATTTCGTAAAAAGTATTTTTTTGGATTTGTTCGAAAAGTTCATCGATGTCAGTGTAATGAGAGTAAAAAGTGGCTCGGTGAATATCCGCTTTTTCCGCAAGTTCACTGACGGTGATGGACGAAAGATTTTTTTCTCGCATTATTTCCGCGAGGGCTAGATACAAAGCATTCTGTGTTTTCCGAACACGGCGATCCGCATGATTGCGAGCTCTCAAAGAGTTCTCCCTTGCTAACTATTTAGGGGACATACTACCCCTTTTCTGTTGCGTATTCCACGGTCTCAACGGCAAATGTTTATTGCTTTAATGAAACAAATTTTTCTACTCTGACTAGTAGATACCTTTTATTCATCTTATTCCGAGAGTACTTTATGAACAGCCTCACACCCGATACTCGCCTCGATATCGCCCAACTCATTTATCAAACTCACATGAGTAAAGTACATCATCTGTGGCTACATTCCTCGGATTCACAAGCATGTGTAGCCCTTATCGCAGAAGGAATCAGCGAAGATAATCTTCTTCTGGTAACTCGACAAGGAAAACTCGTTGGCGTAGCGCTCTTTGAGACCCAGGATTTCCCCCACGCATTGAACTTCACTTTCCGCTTTTTTACTCGACATTTTGGCGTCTTTTCAAGTTTCCGAAAATGGCTTGCTTTTATTTGCTACAAAAGAGCGGAGATTAAGCTGACGCCGGAGACATTCCACATTGAGGCACTCGTCGTCTCCCCAGATTTTCAGGGGCAGGGCATTGGCAGTCAAATGGTTCGTGACGCCTCGCAACTAGCGGGTGAGCTAGGAAAGACTCAGTTGGTCGTCGAGTTACCCGAGCACTACCAGAAGATGCTGGCTTTCTACCACCAACTTGGTTTTGTCACCAAGAGCAAAGAAAAAGTTAAATGGCCGATTCTGAGCCGCTTCGCTCGTCGGGCAGATGCGTCCTCCTACTACGTTCTCGAAAAAGACCTACTCAAAGATGATCCGGCCTGTAGAAACGCAGTGCCTTCTTCCTAACGGGGCTCTACGTCGCGCTGAAGTAGCGTAATAACCTCATAATGAGAGGTCTGGGGAAACATATCTAAGACCCTCGCCGCGCGCAAACAGTAAGAAGGCATACGCTCCATGTCACGAGCAAGGGAGCGGGCGTTGCAGCTGGAATAAATGACCGTTTTGATAGAGGAATTTTCAATCCAGTCGGTCAACTCCTTACCGATGCCCCTCCTCGGCGGATTCACAACGAGGACGTCGGGGTAGTCGTCTCTGGTACTGAGAGCGAATGCCGTGGCGTCCTCAGCATGAAAATTAATAGTACGTATGCCAAGATCCTGGGCGGTTCGCCGTCCGCTCTCAATAGCCTCCGCGCTCAGTTCTACTCCGGTGACCTGAGCAGTTGATGCGAGCGCAGCATGTAGCCCAAATCCGCCCACGCCACAGTAAAGATCCCACACGCTTGCAGGTTGAACTTCCTCAATCCATTCTTGTCCCTGCCGATAGAGGGCATTGGCAATAGCCGTATTGGTCTGAAAGAAACTTTGCGGACGAAGGTGGAGGGTGAGCTGATCTAGTTGCATGGGCAAAGTCTGCTGCTCCGTCAGAATAATCTCTTCGGTTCCTTCAACCAGCGCCACAGGATCACGGAGGAGATTCACAGTCACTACTTTGAGCCCTGTAATTTCCTGTTGAAGCCACGGAATTTCAGCACGGATGGCCACGAGTAACTTTTTGGAACGTATTACAAAACGAATCATGGACTCACCGGAGGATGACACTGTCACCAGGATATTTTTTAGCTCACCTTTGCGGGTGGCAATGTTGTAAGGCGTTAGTTTCGCCCGCGTAATAAGATCTCGTAGGACCGGCATCATGGCAGAAATCGTTGGATCATATAGACCGCAGCCCGAGAGGTCAATGCCTTGCCCGTCCCGTGTCACGATCCCTAAGGTTGGGTTCTGCGCACTTCCTGCGATTACAATTTTTGCCTTATTTCGAAATTTGCTTTCCTCCGACGATTGAGGAGCCAACCAGTTTACTGAGTCATCTGGCTGAAGAAGCGCGCGGGCGTCCTCGTCTTTCGCCTGAAGTTGCTGAGCGTAGGGCACGCCCATAGCTGAACAGGAGCGGCACAGGTGGGCATCAAAATAAGAGCATTGCATAGCGCACCCCATCCTACCCGAAAGGGGTGGGGACGACGGCGCCGTGCAATGCTCTTCAAGCCAGATATGGAACCGCTATTTATTACTGCCCGATAGCGTGGCGAATTGCCCACTTCATCTGGTAAGAGACTTTCTGCACACCCGTTTCGTTCAAAATGTGGCTATCACTCTGCATATAAGGCTTGAGGTTATAACGAGTAACCCAGCCACTGGTATCTACGAAGCTTGTGCCCTCTTCAGTAACTGCCTGGTTCATCTGAGCGTTGAAAGTGTTAATCTCTGTCTCATCGTCAGCGGTCAGTACACCGTGGAAGACGATATGAGAATTAGGGTAAACCTGGTGTAGCTGTTGCGCCAAAAATCGTGCGTTCTCCAGCGTATCTTCCCGGTCTGCTTTGCTAGTTGCATCCAGCTGAGTAGTTTCCACATTCACAACCCAAGGGGTTCCTTCAGGAAGCGCAATCAGATGTTTTTCCATCAAAGACGCCAGATTATTGAATGAAGGGAATGATGCCAGAGAAGTCTCAATATATCCCGCGTCGTGAGGTTCGTATCCTGCGTCTTTGAGACCCGTAGAGACTAAATCTGCGTGGCTGGGGAACGGACCATCAATAGTAATTGAGTCAGACCAGCTGAGACCCTTACCTGAAAAATTCTCAGCATAGTCCATCACGCGGTTCTTGGCAGGATCGAATCGAAGATAGAACCGGTGATCATTCATACCGTTATCAAAAACAGTAGTGATTCCAGAGCCTGGATGAGCGGGGTCTTTCGACAAATCCATGCGGTAATCAACGGGAAGACCAATGCGGAAAATCTCGCGGCTAAAATCACTGTTCTGGGGATTGGTCCAGAAATCATAAACTTCATCGCTCATCGGATGTACCGCACCGGTGTCCATGGAATACACCAGCCAGCCCTTTTCAAAGTGCTGGGAGAACAGATAAGTGCTCAGACGATAAACGTTCGTTACGCCGGGTTCCTGTGCAGTACCCGCACCGTCTGCTTTACCCATGCCGTTTTCTTCAGCGAACTTTTTCAGGGCAACGCAGGACTGATCTGTCTGGTGCTCAGCTTTTGGCCCATTAATGATGCAGGTATCAGAGACAGGATCGCCAGTAGTACCTGTGGTAGTTGCGTATGCGGGTACCGAAGCTCCAACCAGTGCCAAAGTTGCAGCACCACCTAAAAGGGAGCGGAATGAGTTTTTCAAGATTGTCTCCAGTTGTAGATAAGCGAAATGTGAGGTGCGATTACATGAAAGTGTAACCGTATCGAGACAATTCAAAACCCGTTTCGCCTAGCAAACCCCAAGAAGTAGTCTAAAGTTCTGAAAAAATTGAGGGTGAGTCAGCGATCGGCGGAAGTGGGACCCGTTTTGGCGTAGCGAGCGGACTTTTCTACCCCCGAGATTCCGATCAGAACACAGCAGAACCAGATGGCTCCCGCAGGCCCTAAAGGTGCTGCTACAGCACCGGCAATAAGCGGAATACAGACCTGCCCCAAACGATTTCCAGTGAGTCGCACCGCCAGCGCAGGCGAACGCCAGCTGACCGGCACCTCTTTGATAATCATGGTCATGGTTAGCGGCTGGGCGATTCCTACAAAGAAAACCACCGACCACCATAGATAGAACAGAAATCCAGAGATTCTCTAAGGTCAATGGAACCAGCGCAATCACGATGGCGCTCACCAGTAACGACGCACGCACCGGCCAGAGCATGAGCGGTATAGAAATCAGTGCAAACGCCGCGCCCACCCACAGCGAAATATTAATAAGGTGCATTCGCTCGTCGCCGCTGCTGTTGCCCAGAATCAGCCCGCCCAAAAGCGGCCCCAGGAGCTGACCGGCGGAAATTCCCGCAGTCTGCCACCCAAACCCTTTGTCCAGCGTCGCGTCAGTAGAGTACCGAGGCACCGAAGCTTGCGAGGCAATCACAAATATAAGATGCCCAAAACCTAATAAGACACTGGCTAGTCCCACACCGATAATGCTGGGCGCCAGCGCCATGACAGCTGCGCCTGCGCATACAACGCCGTTTGCAAAAGAAACGCAAAAGTCACCAGAGTCCATAACCAGGCTTGCGGTCTAGATGGTGTTGCACTCGATTGCACCGGTACGTTACCCCCATAAAATTTGCGCAATATTCCGGCTTTGAGTGTACACCCGGCTATAGACCCCACCTTTAACGAAAGAAACCAGCGAGAAAAACTCGCTGGTCTCTTCTTGCCGAGAATAACTCGATTACATCATTCCGCCCATGCCGGGATCCATACCTGCAGCGGGGTTAGCGCCGGCAGGCTCAGGCTTGTCAGCAACAACAGCCTCGGTGGTCAAGAACAGACCAGCGATGGAAGCTGCGTTCTGCAGAGCCGAACGGGTTACCTTCACAGGATCGTTGATGCCTGCAGCCATGAGGTCTTCGTACTCGCCGGTAGCAGCGTTCAAACCGTTACCTGCAGGCAGACCGCGAACCTTATCAACAACAACGCCGGGCTCAAGACCAGCGTTCTGAGCAATCTGCTTCAAAGGAGCGTCGATAGCAACCTTGACGATGTTTGCGCCAGTTGCCTCGTCGCCGGTCAGCTCGAGAGAATCAAGAGCCTTCACACCAGCCTGAATCAAAGCAACGCCACCGCCGGCTACGATGCCCTCTTCAACAGCTGCCTTTGCGTTACGAACGGCGTCCTCAATACGGTGCTTGCGTTCCTTGAGTTCAACCTCAGTTGCAGCACCTGCCTTAAGAACTGCGACGCCGCCAGCCAGCTTAGCCAAACGCTCCTGGAGCTTCTCACGGTCGTAATCAGAATCAGAGTTCGCGATTTCGCCGCGAATCTGAGCTACACGACCCTCGATAGCAGCCTGATCGCCTGCACCTTCGATGATGGTGGTTTCGTCCTTAGTCACAACAACCTTGCGGGCGGTACCCAGCAAATCGATGGTTGCCTGATCCAAAGACAGACCAACTTCTTCAGTAATAACCTGGCCACCGGTGAGGATAGCGATATCAGCCATCTGAGCCTTGCGGCGGTCACCGAAGCCGGGAGCCTTTACAGCAACCGACTTGATGGAACCGCGCATCTTATTGAGCACGAGCAGTGCAAGTGCTTCGCCCTCGATGTCCTCAGCAACAATCAACAGGGGCTTGCCCGACTGCATGACCTTCTCAAGAACAGGAACAAGATCCTTCACATTGGAAATCTTGGAGTTCACAATCAAGATGTAGGGATCTTCAAGAACTGCTTCCTGGCGGTCAGGATCGGTGACGAAGTAACCGGAAAGGAAGCCCTTGTCGAAGCGCATACCCTCGGTGAGTTCGAGTTCAAGACCGAAGGTGTTGGACTCCTCAACAGTGATAACGCCTTCTTTACCGACCTTCTCCATTGCCTCAGCAATGAGCTTACCGATTTCCTTATCGCCAGCGGAGATAGATGCGGTTGCTGCGATCTCTTCTTCAGTTTCAACTTCCTTAGCGGAAGAAAGAAGCTCAGCGGTAACAGCCTCTACAGCCTTCTCAATACCGCGCTTAAGGGAAAGAGGATCAGCACCAGCTGCCACGTTACGCAGACCCTCGCGAACGAGTGCCTGAGCCAAAACAGTTGCGGTGGTGGTGCCGTCGCCAGCGACGTCGTCAGTCTTCTTAGCAACTTCCTTGACGAGCTCTGCGCCAATCTTCTCGTAAGGATCTTCGAGTTCGATTTCCTTAGCGATAGATACACCGTCGTTGGTGATGGTGGGAGCGCCCCATGCCTTCTCCAAAACAACGTTGCGACCGCGAGGGCCAAGGGTTACCTTCACGGCGTCTGCAAGGGTGTTGAGACCCTTTTCCAGACCGCGGCGTGCTTCTTCATCAAATGCAATAAGCTTTGCCATTTTTACTTAATCCCTCCTGGACTAAGAGAATTCTTACCTCTCTCAGCGGTGCCCGCGACGGACGACGCCCCGTACTCGCGCTCTTCACGAGCCAGTTGCGCCTCACCTACTGAAAGCAAAATTATTTCCCAAGGAAACTGCTACACCTAGCACTACGATTTAGCAGTTAGACTCCTCGAGTGCTAATTCAATCTTGACACTTGAAGCGAGCGAGCGCAAACATTCGCGGCCCCTACCCCTGCTTAATCGCCGTGAGCGCACAGGGCTTCCCCTGCCTCCCCAGCACTAGGGCGCCGGAGCCTCGCTTGCAGTTGCCGACGCCGTGGCGGTTTCCTGAGCAGCCACATTTTCTTGAAAGCTTCCTTCGGGGATTCCAGCAAAATCTGGTCCCAAAACTACCGAAATATCGGCAGGCGCGTCCTTTTGTTCCTCAAAGTAAGAGAAACCCAAACCATCTGCCACGGTGTTAGCTTCTGCAATGAACCCGTTGGCGTAGTAAACCATGGAATAGGGGATGCTCTCGCCCTTCCAGTTCGATGTACCCGTGACGTTATAGCCAGCTTTTTTCATTTCGCGTTCAACTTCAGAAGCTGCACCGGGATAGGTGCCCGCGTTATAGATTTTCACGTTTATTTCTGAAGGGTCTTTAGGCGTTTGTTGGCTTTCGTTGGAGCTCTCCGAGGCAGGGTCGCTCACTGCCGCCGAAACGTTATTGGGAGCATCGGGGGCAAGCGTACGCGGCTGCACCACGAACATCACAGCGCCGAGAAGAAGCCCTAAAATACCCACGCATAGTATGGCAATCGTTCCCCCACGGGAAGTGGATTGATCGATTTGTTGCCCGCGGTAGGCTCCACGGCGGGCTGAGTCTTCGGGAACGTCATCGAATTCGTCACGGGGGTATGAGTTCACTGGGAATCTTTCGTTGTCAATCTTGCTACTCTCTAGGGTACACAGCAGGTCTAGGAGTCGCGGTGCTCACGCAGACGGCGGGTGAGTGCGGGCTCGATACGGATAGCGCGGGGGTCATCAATGAGTACATTAAGTTTCTGATAATAAGCAATAGGCCCCAGGTTAAGTTCTGCCAGAATAGCCTGTTCTTTGGCACCGGGGTATTTCCACCGTCGTTTCTCTAACGCCAGGATGGACCGTTCGGTGTCAGTCAGTTCCGCCCCTGCTTGATTTTTATCGCTCAATGACGCGCCAAGATCTTCCATATGCTCTGCACCCTCCCCTCGGTTAGTATTCATAGCCTAATCTTAAAACAGATTAATTTTTCATGTGCCCCTAAGGAGTAACCATGCCCGCTCAACCGCTCGATCAAATTATGGCAGCAGACTGGGCAGAAGCTTTAGCTCCGGTCGAATCCAATATTCGCGCTATGGGAAATTTTCTTCGCGAAGAACATCTAGCGCAACGGGTCACGCTACCCCCTGCACAAGATATTTTCAATGCTTTTCAAGCACCGCTAGCCGACGTGAAGGTTTTAATCATCGGTCAGGATCCTTACCCCACTCCGGGTCACGCTATGGGGCTCTCTTTTTCCGTGCATCCAGAAGTACGCCCGCTCCCTCGCTCGCTCCAAAATATCTATAAAGAACTTCATGCTGATTTGGAAATTACGCCTCCTGCCCACGGCGATCTTTCGGCGTGGAGCGAGCAGGGTGTCATGTTGATGAACCGCGTTCTTTCGGTAGAAGCTGGAAAAGCCGGCTCGCACCGTAACCTGGGCTGGGAAAAAATCACTACCCGCGCCATCGAAGCTCTTGCTGAGCGCGGCACACCTCTGGTTGGGCTATTGTGGGGGCGCGACGCTCGTAATTGCCGGCAAATGCTAGCGAACTACCCTTGCGTGGAGTCGGCGCATCCTTCTCCACTTTCCGCCTCGCGAGGGTTCTTTGGTTCTCGTCCGTTCTCTAAAGTGAATGAGTTATTGGTACAGCAGGGAGCGCAACCTATTAATTGGGCGCTACCTCTTTAGTTGCCCGAACTACTTTGTCCAAAAGATAGTGCACCATGTAAGACCCTAAAACCACTCCCGATGCCATCGCGATAATCGTAGAAAAAGCACCCACCAGATTCGACATGCCAGCAATAGGGCTGGGGTCAATCACCACTGAATACAGCCCGCGGAAAATCGATAGACCGGGAAGCAAGAAGAGGAAACCCGGCACATAAAACGAAATTTGTGGCGCATGAGTTTTGAAGGCGATGTAAGCACTCAACGCGCCAACAACGAACGCGGCAAAAGCAGTATTGAAAGTGTTGGGCGCCGTATGGGTTAATGCGGAGAACCCGTAGTAAATCATCTGTCCGGCACCAAAAACTATTAGAACCCATAGCATGTTAGCCACGGTTCCCTGAGATACTGCAACCGCTGCCATAGAACCTACCCCTAATGCGGCCAGGGAAAGCCATATCGGAGGCGGATCAAAAACTGCCTGTTGAACATCCAATGTTGCCGCATCGAAGTAACTCATCACCGTGAGCGCCATGGCGATGCCCACGACTAGCCCCAGAAAATCAAGAGCAGTGGTCACGAACTTTCCCGCAGCCGTCAACGGATAGCCGGTGAGAGCGTCTTGTGCAGAAGACACCATGGTGGAGGTAGGTAAGAGTAGCAACAGCCCTCCAGCCACAACGTGGGGACTTGAGACGTAAAACCCCACATTTTGAGCTAAAGACCCTTGGCTACCCACCCACAAAGCGCCTGCAGTGATGATTCCGGAGCCGATTGCCATCATGAAGAAGCTGGGCAAACTCATTTTGGAGGCAATACTCATACCGGTAACAGCCACCACCGCAATTACCACCGCGGCCAAGGCAGCTCGCCAGCTACCACCCAAGCCCAACGTAAAACCGCCAATCGTCAAGAGCTCTGCGCAGTTAATTACCAGAGGAGAGTATAGCTTTCTCGAACGGTTAATTTCCTTTAACCGCCGTTCCGCTTGATGACGGGAAAGCCCCTTCTCGGTGATGCTGTGAATCAGACCGTAAATTGCCGTTAGGGAAGAATAGTTTTCCGAACGAGTACGCACCACACGCACTACCGTGTGGCTAAATCTCTCTCGCGTTCCGTTAGCTTCCACAGCGATTTGTGCAGTATCCGTATGCTCGGGATCAGACACATAGTTGACGATGACGGACTGGTTAGTCACGTTCACCTCAACATTATCCAAACCATAGGAAGCACAGATAGCCACGATAGCTGAATCAACATCTCGGGTGTCTGCGCCGAAGTGGAACATAGTTTCCGCTAATCGGACGGTGAAGTTAAGTACCTCGCGGGCTTGTTCTTTTTCTTGAACGTACTGCTCGTGGCGTTTATGGGCTGAAAGAGTAAATTGGCGCTGAGCTACACTGGCAACTCCGCGGAGGGGTTGAGTGAAGTTTTGTTGGGAGCTAACAAACGAGCGCAGCGATTGCCCGAGGCGAGAGCGGTTTCCCGCTTGCTTGGGTTTATATTCCGGTAGCGGAATACTCGCTGTCTGAGGAGATGCCGAGGGGTAGACTGTCGGCTGCAAGGATGTAGTGGCAGAGTCTAAGGATGGCGTCCCAAACGCATTCTGCGACGTCTCTGCAGATGCAGATGACCTAGCAGGCGCGCCAGAGAATTTCGCGCGAAGCGCCGGATCAGCAATCTGATCAGGTGTAATAGCAGGGAAAGCGCTCGTGTATATTGAGCGCGAACGCCCCTGTGCTACCGTTGCCTCCTGCAGTACCGGCGAAGAACCAGAATGGTCTTCCGCTGAATCCATTGAAAAGGCGGTGGACTCAGAACTCTCTTCTTCGCTTTGCTGGACGAAGGCGGCTGGAACTTGGGCAGAATCTGGAGTAAGCCCACCGGGAAGAGTTGCCGGTGCACCAAATGCACTTGCGGCAGGGGTTTCATCGGAGAAACTGTCAAAAGCTGAAGGGTACCCCGTGGGTTGTAGTCCCTGCTTGTTTGGAGTGCTCATGAACCCCTTTCCCTTTTTCTGCACAATTTTTCTGCGCCATGCGAGCTAGTGTTTTTTGACCGCCATCATCATGCTGGTCAGCGGCATGGTTTCTAGCATCTCAGATTTCATAAATTTTTGCAGAAGATACTGCATAATGAAACCGCCCAAAACCACACCGGCAGCCATACCAAAAATAATGGTAGCGGCTGTTAGCAAACTGGGAAGACCTGCCCCCTGGTTGCCCTGAACGGTAAAGAGATAGAGGCCGCGAAACATTGAAAGACCGGGGAGCAGAAAGGTTAGGGAAGGCACATAGAACATGGATGCCGGCGCCTGAAGTTTAAAAGCAAGATAGGTGCTCATCATGCCTACTACTACCGCGCCTAAAATCGCATAAGCGCGCCCTGCGCCCTCCCCCAAAACCGCCACGTAGACGTTAGTGAGGCAAATTCCGCACGTCGAAATCAGCACAATCCACAGCAGCGCTTGACGGCGGGCGTAGTAAATGACGCCGATAGAAACCGAGGCAAGCACCATAAAAATAAGGTTCTTGAAACTATTGAGCGGATGAAATATAGCCTCTTGAATCTGCAAAGTACCCAGCCCAAACACTTGCAAGAGAGCTACCGCAGAAGAAAGACCTATGCCTATTCCCAACAGGGAGAGTCCTGCGGAAACAAACTTTCCCGCCGCAGTCAAAGGAAAACCCGTTAGCGCGTCTTGCACCGTAGAAATCATGCGGGAGGTAGGTAGCAGCATGAACATTCCCGCAGCCACAATAAACTGGGCTTCAACATGCACACCGATTTTAGCCAACACAGATTGCTCGTCTGCCAGGTATAGTCCCATCAATGTAACTAGCAATGAGCCCACCAGCATGTTAAAGAACTCCGGCACCTTCATTCGGTCTATCAGCGTATTAATCTGATGAACCAGAGAAAATGTAATTCCAGAAATAAGCGCTGCGGGTGCAGAGCCACCAATACCTACTGTCAACGACGCCGCAGTCATAACGTGCGCTAAAGTCAGCACTAACGGCGAATAAGGCTTACGGGCTTTCACCAGATAATTAAGTCGTTTCTGAGCTCGTGAGCAGCTCAGTTTGCGTTGCGTAATGTTGCCAATGAGCCGGTAAATATCTTCCAACTCTGCATAGTTTTCAGACCACGAACGCACCACACGCATCACGGTGTAGGCAATACGCTCGTTCTCGATGGCTGCTGTATCACTCTCCCCGGGTGAATCAGGCGTCACCAGACCGATAGCGCGAGTCTTATCGTTGACTACGTCAACATCAGAAACATAATTGATAATCACCGACTGGCTGGTGATGTCCACTTCGACGTCGTCCAACCCATAAGCAGAGCAGACCGAAACCACCGCCGAATCGACGTCAATCGTATCTGCACCACAGTGGAACATCGCCTCTGCCAACCGCAATGCAAAGTTGAGTATCTGGTGGATTTCCTCTTTTTCGCGGATACGCTGATCCCGGTTCTGCTCTGCGATATGTGCAGAAAACTGTTTTTGAGAAAGACGAGCGACTCCTCGCACCGGTTGCTTCAGCGCTATATCCGCCTTCACCAGGGATTTCAGAGAAGAGCGCACGCCCTTCGGAGAACGAGAAACGCCAACCGGCTGCACGGCGGGGGCAGTCTCTGGCGATGCCGAAGGATAGGACGGCGGTAATATGCCGGTGCTCTCCACCGGGGCTTCCCCGTTGTCACTCAGAGAAAGAAAGTTCACCGATGGTTCGGAATCTTGTGGCGTGAGAGGAAGGGCAGAAGTTCCAAGCGCCGCCTCTGCAGGCTCAAAAGCAGATGCGGAGGGGTACTGCTGAGGCAACTCTGAAGAATTACTCAAGCAATACACCTCCGCATCAACGAAGCTCCCTAGCGGGAGAGTTTTTAGTAGAAAGGCTGACCGGTCTTCCGTACCCAGAGTCCGCGCTGAACCTTCTCAGCGAAACGAGTCCACAGCTCATACTTAGCCGGTGAAAGAACCTGATCCCATACACCAACGTAATCAATAACGTCCTTGGTAAAGGACGTTTTGAAGAGTCCCAGACCGTAGTAGTGGTGATCCTTGTTCTTCAACTCTGACTTAGGCGGAGTACCGCAGAAGTCGTAAGACTTAATATCAAAGTCCTTCTTCAAATCAGTCAAAGCGGTCCACTGAACCTGGTGGGAATCACCGTACTGTTTACGGCGGGGCTTAGAGCCGCCGTCCTTATAGGTTCCCTTATCGCCGTAGGCAATAACGTACGCACCGACCGAAGGTTCGCCGTCTTCGTAGGTGAAGTAGAGACGGCCCTGGCCCGCTTTTTCGAAGGTGGTCCAGAAGTCTTTGTAGTAGTCGTAGGAACGCAGGTTTACCTTGGCATTTCCCTGACCCACAGTGTCCATCAGAGCATACATTTTCTGCATGTTCTCTTCGGTCAGTTCCACGCGCTCGACTTCGCAACCTTCGCGCTTGGAACGACGCACAGCGTTGCGACCGCGGGAGCTCAGCGACTTCAGCACATCTTCTTCGCTCTTGTCGGTATCAAGTACTGCGGTGGAGTCATTAGGCTGAATATTGAAAGCCTTCTTCAAACCGGTTTTCGCCAAGAAAGCAGAGTTCTGCTCACTATCAATCAAATCCGGCTCAATCTTAATCAGAAAGACGCCAAGCTTATTCGCTTCGATAAATTCCTTGTTCGCATCCATGAGGGCGGGAATCTCTTCAACGCTGTTCACGTCGGGTCCCTTAATCATGTACCACACCTTGCCTAGTGCAGGTACAGATTTTTCAAGGATGAGGTTATAGCTTTTGAAAGGTGTATCTTCCCCGTTAAGAACGGTAGTACCCTCGTAAACCATGTGCAGAGGCTTCCAGCCGTGCTTAGCCTTCACCGATGCGAAAGACGCCGACTGTAGCAGGTTACCGCCGTTAGGGTTAGCGGTAACGTGGTCATCCCATGCACTGATTTCTTCATCGGTCGCAAAGCGTGCTGTAAATTCTCGCAAGAGCCTCAACTTCTTTTCCATGCGCGGAGATTGCCACGCTCTCAAACTTTTTGCTTCGGTGTCTAAGTCTAGCGAGGTCACCGCGATGAATACAGCACATGTTGCGTGAGTAATTGCTCAAGATACTTTGGCACCCCCCACAGTAGGGTACGAAAAAGTCCCGCATCCCTTCGATGGGTTGCGGGACTTTTAAACCTTGTGAGGCTCAGTGATTACTCAGCGTCGTGATCGGTTTCGAGAATCTTGACCAAGGTGTCAAGAGCTTCTTCAGCGCCGTCGCCTTCTGCACGAAGTACAACTTTGTCGCCGTGCTTAGCACCGAGTGACATCAGTGAGAGGATTGAAGCTGCGTCCATAGCCTCGTCTGCGGGCTCGCCTTCAGCTGCAATGGTGACCTCAACGGGCAGGTCGCCAGCTGCTTCAGCGAAGATAGCTGCTGGGCGTGCGTGCAGGCCAACGCGGCTTGCAATGGTGGCGATACGTTCTGCCATGATTTTCTCCTTGAATAGAGTTCGGGAAGTTGTCTCTTCCACTATTGAGTCTAGTAGAGGTTCAGTTCCATTTGCGAAACCGAACCATCACAATTCGGTATATATTACAGTCCGAGTTCGTCCAAGATCGGTAGCTCTTCGCGAGCTGCTGTCTTAGCTTCTGCAGATGAAATCTGGGACAGAGCCTTCACTGCAATCTGCTGAGCCTTTTCCTTGGTGACGGTCTTGAGAACAGCAGATACTGCTGCAATCGCGCCGGCATTCATGGAGAGGGTGTCAACGCCCAAGCCCACTAAAACGACGGCAAGTGCGGGGTCAGCTGCTGCCTCGCCACATACCGAAACATATTTCTTGGTGCCGTGCAGTACAGATGCACGCTGAGCGCCTTCAACGGTCAGCTTAATCATCTTCAGCACTGCAGGCTGCCAAGGGTTATTCAGGTGCGCGAGATCGCCCAGAAGACGATCTGCTGCCATGGTGTACTGGGTGAGGTCATTGGTACCGATGGATACGAAATCTACTTCACCGAGAATTGCTTCAGCATTGACGGCAGCGGCAGGTGTTTCCACCATAACGCCCTTAGTCTGAATGCCAGCTTCATCAAGCATCTTGCTGAAGGTACGTGCTTCAGAGGTGGTAGAAATCATCGGAGCCATCACCCAGATGTCTGCTTCTGATCCCTCAGCAGCTTTGTTAATAGCTTCTAGCTGACGGTTCAAGACGCCGGGCACGGTCCAGTCGGTACGGAAACCACGCACGCCCAGTGCAGGGTTTTCTTCTTCCTTCACGTTCAAGAAGGGAAGGGGCTTATCAGCACCGGCATCGAGGGTACGAACCACAATGTGCTGACCGGGGAAAGCATCAAACACAGACTTGTAAGTCTCTGCCTGAGTTTCTACCGAAGGCTCAGAGTCGTTTCCGAGGAAGCCGAATTCGGTGCGCAGAAGACCAACGCCCTCTGCGCTTAAACCTGCAGCCTTTTCAGCTGATTTGCCGTCGCCCACGTTAGCATACAGAGGAATGGAAGTGCCATCCGACAAAACACCCTTGCCATCAAAAGCAGGGAGAGGCTGACGGTTAGCATACTTCTCAGCAGAGCTCTTCTGCTCTTCGGTAGGTTCGGTATCAACCAAACCTTCGTTGGAATCAACATAAACCAAGGTTCCATTAGCAATCTCGGTAACACCTTTAGCTGCAACGACAGCAGGCAGACCCAGCCCGCGAGCCAAAATCGCAGTGTGAGCCTGAGGACCCCCATCGGAAGTAATCAGAGCAATAACCTTTGAAGGATCCAAAGTAGCGGTATCAGCAGGAGCCAAATCAATAGCTGCCAGGATGAACGGTTCGCTAGCTACGGGAATGCCGGGAGCCTGCTGGCCGGTTAGCTCAGCAACGATGCGGGCACGCACGTCCTGAATATCAGTCACGCGCTCAGCCATGTAACCGCCGAGAGCTTCCATCTGCTTCATGAAGTCGCTAGCGGCCTCCCAGATAGCGCGCTCGGGAGCCATGCTCTGCTTCTCCACGAGCTTCTTTGCGCCCTTGAGCAACGCACGGTCAGTTGCCATCTGCGAGGTGGACTTCAGAACCGCTTTGCCGTCACGACCAGCATTTTCAGCACGCTCTAGAAGGTCAGCTTTAACCGACTCAGCTGCTGATTGAATACGGGCACTTGCCGACTCTACGGTCTCGCCCTCAGCAAGTTTCAAACCTGCTTTAGGCTCTTTGATTGGCTCTGGCATCTGAAGCACAGGGCCAATCACACGGCCAGCATAAACGCCAACGCCTTTATAAGTAGTCATATCCTTATGTTCCTTACTGTAGGAAGACTCAGAGTAATTGAATTGGTTGCAATACTACCGGTATTTAGGCAACAGCTTTAGCAGACTCTTCTTTTTTGCTCGTCATCATTTTGAGGACGATATAAATCACTGCGGTTACCGCAGTGCCGGCAAGAACTGCTACCAGGAACATGGGCCAGTTTTCCATCAAAGCAATAACCCAGATACCACCGTGAGGGGCGGGAGAAGCTACGCCTGCACCCATCGAGATAGCGCCAGCTACAGCAGCGCCGATGACTGAGGAAGGGATAACACGCAGCGGGTCAGCGGTTGCAAAAGGAATCGCACCTTCAGAGATGAAGGATGCACCGAGTAACCAGGCTGCCTTGCCGTTTTCGCGTTCAGGCTGGCTAAACAGGCGAGGACGCACGGTAGTTGCCAGCGCCATAGCCAGAGGGGGAACCATGCCGGAGATAATAACGGCTGCCATAATCTGCTGGTTAGCCAGTTCTCCCGATGCAAGACCGGCAGTTGCAAAGAGGTAGGCTGCCTTGTTCACAGGACCGCCCAAATCGAAGCCCATCATGGCACCCAGAACCAGACCAAGAAGTACAGCAGAAGCACCGGACATGGACATCAGCCAGTCCTGCAAACCGTTCATAATCCAAGCGATAGGACCGCCCAGAACGAAGAACATGAGCCCGGCTGCAAAAAGAGTTGCTATCAGCGGAGTGATAACCACCGGCATCATTGAACCAAGCCAGCGTGGAAGCTTGGGCAAAGAAAGCCAGTAGGCGCACAAACCAGCAAGCAAACCTGCAACGATACCGCCGAGGAAGCCGCCGCCCACCAGGAGAGCAACTGAACCGGCGATAAAACCGGGAGCAATACCTGGGCGTTGTGCCAAACCGTAAGCAATATAAGCAGCGAGTGCAGGAACCATCAGTCCCAGACCGTAACCACCGATGGTGTGCAATGCTGCACCAATGTAGAGGCTCAGCGGAGTATCGCCGAGGTTCCACAGGGACGCGTCCTTCAGAATCGCAGCGGGGTCAACCTCACCCAAGTTCGGTACGGTAATCGCTTCGAGCATGAAACCCAGCGCCACGATGATACCGCCAGCGGCAACGAAGGGGATCATGTAAGAAACGCCGGACATCAGCGCCTGGTATATACGAGTGCCCCAGGGCTTGCCAGCATCCGAAGTAGATTCTTCAGCGGAAGTACCGTGAGCTGCTGCTACGCGGCGTCCATTGGGAGTCGAAGCCTCCGTGAGAGCGTCCTCAATCATCTGTTTGGGATCGTCGATACCGCGTTTAACGGGACCTTCAACATAGGGCTTGCCAGCAAAACGCTCGCGACCGCGAACGGGCACATCTACAGCAAAGACAACGGCGTCAGCTTCTTCAATATCTGCGGCAGTGAGCTTGTCGCCACCGGAGGAACCCTGGGGCTCAACCTTGAAGTCGTATCCTAATTCTTCAGCGGCGTATTTGAGGCCGTCTGCAGCCATGTAGGTGTGTGCAATGCCGGTGGGGCAAGCAGTAATCGCTACGATTTTTTTGCGGGTAGAAGATGAGCTTTCCGTGGCAGCAACCGACGATGCCGCAGTAGCAGCAGCTGTAGCGCTCGTCTGAGCGGCAGGAGCAGACTCTGCGGTCTTTGGTGACCCGTCTGCGTTGACTCCCAAAGCGCCGTTGACGAGATCAACTACTTCCTGAGCACTCTTTGCCTCGCGCAGAGCCGCGGTGAAGGTCTTTTTCATCAGCGAACGCGCCATCGTGGAAAGAATTTTCAGATGCGCCTGATCTGCCCCATCGGGAGCAGCAATGAAGAAAATGAGGTCGGCGGGACCGTCTTTCGCTCCGAAATTAATCGGAGGATGCGGACGCGCCATCGCTAAAGTAGGTTCGGTAACTGCGGCTGAACGGCAGTGCGGAATCGCAATACCACCGGGAATACCGGTATCTGTTTTTGATTCGCGCGCTTTAGCATCCGCATAGAGAGTGTCGAAGTCAGTAGCTCGGCCAGCTTGCGTGACCATCTGGGCAAGACGGGAAATCACATCAAAGCGTGAATCGCCCAGATTTTCATCTAAGCTCACGAGATCTGCAGTAATGACAGCAGACATAGGTTCTCCTCAAATAAAAGGTACATTCGCAGTTCGTAAACCGCCCTCGAGCGGTCCCCTATCGTTGACGAACAAATGCACCGCATGTGCGATAGGCGAAATCTAGAGTGAAACCGGAGTGATAGTCACTTTATCCGGTGCGGTCTGGGCAAGGGTGGGCACCTGGGTACCTGCCAAAGACGCCGCAGCTGACCCGTGGGCAACAGCTTGTGCTAGGCATTCCTCCACGGATTTACCCTGCTCATGGGCAATGAGGTAGCCAGCCAGGGAGCAATCTCCGGCGCCAACGGTGCTTCGAACCTGCACCGGTTCGTGCTTAGCATGCCATGCGCCATCGCGGGTCACAAGTACCGCTCCTTCACCGCCAAGGGTAGCTAACACGGTATCAATTCCACGCTCTACTAGTTCCTTAGCTGTGCGTGCGGTGAGTTCGATATTCCCCTCAAGCTCTTCCCACTCATCGGGGCGTCCCACCAGTTCAGCGAGTTCTTCGGAGTTGGGCTTGATGAGGTTGGGCATTCCATCCTGCCCGTTCACGGCATCCCGCAAAGCGTGACCTGAGGTATCCACGGCAATCAAAGGAGCTTTTTCTCCCAATGCTTCGCGGATAGCACGACCTACCACCGAGTAGTAATCGCTCTGGACGCCGGGAGGCAGCGACCCTGCCAAAACCAGCCAGGAAGCGTCATGAGTTTCCTGAATAAGCAAGCGGGTAAGTTCCTGTTGAGCTGCCCCATTGAGAGGTTCACCCGGGGCGTTGAGCTTAGTGGTCGTTCCATCGGGCTCTACCACGGTGATGTTAGAGCGGATAGCCGCCCCAGTGGGCATGTTGGTATATTCAACGCCCTCTTCTTTCAACCCCATCAACACGGGGTCTTCGTTATCACCGGGCAAAACCGCCACGGTATCAAAGCCAGAAACCTTCAATGCGCGGGCGATATTGACGCCTTTACCACCAGAATCCTGGGCAGTTCGTTCAGCGCGCATCACGGTTCCCCGCTTCAGTTCTGAAGGGAGCTCCACCGTGCGATCTAAGCTGGGGTTAGCGGTTAGCGTGACAATCATACGATTACAACCTCTACATTGGATTCTTCAAGCGCAGCCGCGAGGTCTCCCTCGGGTGCCTTATCAGTGATTAATGTGTCGACGTCTTCCAAGCCGGCAAAACGAATCAGTGATTCCTTACCAAACTTTGCCGAATCGCACAGAAGAACTACACGACGCGCCGACTTAACAATCGCCGTCTTAACTATTGCCTCGCTCAAACCAGGAGTGCTTAGACCGAACTCTGCGTCCAATCCGTTCACGCCTATGAAAGCAATATCAGGGCGGATAGTGGAGAAATGTTCTGCGGTCTGAGCGCCGATGGCAGCCCACGTCATTTTTCGAACCTGTCCGCCCACTAGATCCAGAACAATACCCTCAGCTTCAGCTAACTTCACGGCGATGTGAAGCGCATGAGTAATAATGAGGCGATCTGCACCAGATTTGAGACTGAAGTTCTCCGAGGCAATTCGGTCAGCCAAAATTTCAATAGTGGTTCCAGCATCCAGCACCACAGCGCCCGCATCTGCATCAAGCAACAGCTCATAGGCTTGCATAGCAATGCGCTGTTTTTCAGGAGTGTTGAGGCTCTGGCGGAGAGCAATAGACGATTCAACTGATGTTGACTGCTCTACAGTGACGGCGCCGCCATGAACACGGCGTAGTTTGCCCTCTGCCTCAAGGGCAGCGAGGTCGCGTCGTACAGTTTCCATCGTCACTTCATAGCGGCGGGCCAATTCGGCACCGTTCACTCTTCGCGCGGATGCTACTAATTTAGCGATCTCGGCGCGGCGTTCCTCTGCGAACATAAAGAACATCACCTAACACAGTGGGGGATGGAATTGCATACAACCTTGCGCCTTGATTTTATGTGGGTTTATGTTGTTTCGTCAATGTAAATTGGCTTTTATCCCACGCAGTAATTTATAACGAAGCAGAATCTTTCAGCTTTTTAGAGCGGTAGATTCCCCACAGAATCGCAAGAGCAGCAGCCCATCCCAAGGTTCCGCCTAAGGTATTTGCCACAATATCCCACAGCGAACTGGTGCGCCCGGGCATCCATAATTGAGTGAACTCGATGCAGGCGGTAGTAGCCAGCGCCAATAGAGGCACCCATCGTCGCGTGCGATTTCTCAGAAGTAGGGTCAAAAGAAAACCACCGGGAGTAAACATCAGCACATTAGAGAGCCACTCGACGGTTTTATACGAGAACCAAAGAGGTAGCCAGCCTTGATTGTGCCCCGTTCTCAAAAAGGTTTTCACCAACTCACCGCTGGGATTATCGTCCACGTGTACTGGCCAAAAGACGACTAAACCGACCGCCACAATATATACGCCCAGGAGCATGTACCCCGCCAGGCGCCACTTTTCATAACCGCCACGAGCCCGCAAAGGATTAGAAGTGAGATGAACAGGAGTAAACATTACTTCTTTCCAGTCAGCAAGGGTTCATTCTCTTCACTCCAGGCAAATAGACCCTCCAAAGGAATTTCTAAAGGCTGAGCATTGGGCACCGGAGTGGCCCATTCTTTACCGTGAGCAGCACTGAGCACCCGACGAATCAGCGAACCGTGGGATACCGCAATGATGCGCTGACCGGGATACTGGCGGACGACATCCTGCAAAGTCTTCACCCCGCGCACGTAGACCGAACGCTCGGATTCCACGCCCTCATAAAAAGCATCGGGTTCGGCCCGCGCCTCTACAGAAATGTCCAGTCCCTCGGCTTCCCCATAGTGCCGCTCAATGAGCCCCTCAAAAGTTTCAGAGACTTCTAGCCCCAGTTCCTTTCCCACAATCTGTGCTGTCTCCAACGCACGGGAAAGAGGAGACGCCACCAGCACCTCAAATCCCAGGTTGAGCTCTCGCAGACGCTGGCCAATTTCCACCGCCTGCGCACGTCCGACCTCATTGAGAGGGATATCCGAAGACCCCTGCATCAAATGTTGCTTATTCCAAGCGGTCTGACCGTGGCGGATAAGAGTAAGGGATCCTGAAAGGTCCAAGTGTTCGGTAGTCATTGGTTCTCCTTTATC
Source organism: Rothia amarae (assembly GCF_042677725.1). Taxonomy (NCBI): domain Bacteria; kingdom Bacillati; phylum Actinomycetota; class Actinomycetes; order Micrococcales; family Micrococcaceae; genus Rothia; species Rothia amarae. The sequence goes on along the minus strand of NZ_JBHUCN010000015.1, from coordinate 68,812 downwards.
AATCAGTGGTTCGGGGAGGGAATATTAAATAGCTTGCGATGAGGGAGACTCTGTTGAAGAGAAGTCTGTAGAACGGTGTTCCAAAAGTTCTAGAGGCAACTCGGTGATAGCGCCGTTAACGGGAAGAACCATGTCTTCACCCGTAAGTTCCTCCATCACCTGGGCTATCCACAGACCGTGAGCCACGATAATTACGTTCTTTCCCCGGTGTTCAGATAGAGCAACGTTCAATGCTGCAATGCCTCGTTCCCGCAGATCTTCCAACGGCTCGATACCGTTAAAACGAGCTTCTAAATCACCCCATATTTCGGGGGTAACCACCACACCCTCAGCTTCACCGAACGAACGTTCCTGCATGCCATCGTAGGTTTTAGACACCTCTAGCCCTAGCGCATGAGCAATAATCTCACCCGTCTGAAAGGCACGCGATAAAGGGGATGTAAGCACTGCATCCCATCGAAAATCAGGTTGATTCTCTTGCTCTGCTGCGGCAAATGCCAGCAAGTTTTCAGCAGCTTCCCCAGCTTGTTCCCGACCGGTTTCGTTCAGAGGAATATCAACCTGACCCTGGAACCTATGCTCAAAATTCCAGTCCGTTTGTCCGTGCCGAATAAGCACTACTCGGGCAGTCTGATCAGTGGTCAAAGAAGCATTCTCGGTAGAAGTCATTCCCCTATTATCGCAAACCACTCCCTTCTCTTCCCAGGAGATTATCCCGAAGCAGGCTGAGATAACGCCCTCATTCCCCGGCAGCAACTATGCAATCGTGAAAGAATAGAACCATGTTTTCTTCTTCAGTTGATACCCAGTGGTTCCCCACCTGTGCCGTCTTCGATTGTGACGGCGTCCTTCTCGATTCTGAGACAGTGTGGGGTGACATCCAAGAAGAAATATTCGCAAAATATAACGTGAACCCTACCGCTGAAATTCGCCAACGCCTGGTGGGGTCAGCGGCATCCGACCTAGTAGATGCCATCGTTGAACTGACCGATCTCTCCGCTGCCTCCGACGACGAAAAGCAACAATTTCGCGCCAAGGTTGAACATGACGTCCACGAGAGTGAAGCCAACATTATCGAGCGTGGAGTAACCACCATCCCCGGAGCCCTCGATCTCATCAAGAAACTTTCTGCAGTGATGCCCGTTGCCGTGGCATCCAACTCATCATCAGAGTTACTCACCCGTAAGCTCACGAAATTTGGCCACCGTGAGTTCCTCACCACTTGGGTAGGCGCCAATGACGTCGAGAGCCCCAAACCTGCCCCCGATATGTACACCGAGGCAATCCGCCGGCTGGGCGGGGACCCCGCACGAACCTTTACCGTAGAAGATTCAGCCGCTGGCTCCCAAGCCGCACGGGACTCAGGTGCAGTTACTTTCATCTTTACCCACGACCAGGAGAACGCACCCGAGGGTCGCGGATACTTCGATTCATTTACTGACCCCCAGTTCCTCGCCACTATTGACACCTGGATAGACCAGCTCAAAGCACACCAGGAGTAACTATGTCAGAAGGACAGAACGGTTCGCCCCAATTCGGACTTCGCTTCGAAGACATGAGCGAAGAAGAGCTCGAACACTACCGGCAATTCTGGCAGGAACCAGAACCCCAAGCAGGCGAGCCCGGATACCGCCTCCCTGAGCAGGACGCCGTTCGGGCACGCACTCGTATGGCAACCGGTCTGAGCTTCACACTTCTCCTCTTCGGCGTACTCCTCGCTCTCATTTGCATGATTGCAGGAAACGAGTTGCTTGCTTTGACGTGTGGGGTTGTCGTTCTCGCCGGGCTGGGATTATTGATTGCGGTACGTCGCCGTCTTTTCCCTTCCCTCCGAGTTCATGGACAAGGCCCCTTACGTAAAAACAAGAAAGCCAAGTGGTTCTGGCTTCCCCATTCACTCGTCATTGCGGGAATTCTCTGCGCAATCGCCAGCTTCACCATCATCCCTGAACTGGATGCAGGTAAAGACCCGATTGTGTTGCGCACACACGTCCTGATGCTCAACGAAATCACCATGCTGTGCTTGCTAACCGCCGCGCTTCTCTACGGACTGCTCTCACTCGCTATCTACACCCCCGAAGATAACGACGACTCCCTCGTTCGCCCCACCGACTACGCACAGCAACAACTCCAACGCGATATCGACCGCAATAAACGCCGCGACGACGACTTCTACGACTCCTCCTGGATAACCGGCAAAGACCGCTAAATAGTAATTAGCGAGACTTAATAAGCCTCAATCAATACAAAAAACCGCGCCGCTCTGAATAAACAGGACGGCGCGGTTTCTCATCTACACGCTCGGAACCGGCACGGCACTCGCTACGCTCGTAGCAACCAATTCGCTTGCCTCTTACCAGCCTCGTCACCTCAGCTGATTCCGCAAAATTTTATACTCCTCGCACGCTCGGAAAATTTTGCTTCATTCGCACGCTCGGAACCGGCACGGCACTCGCTACGCTCGTAGCAACCAATTCGCTTGCCTCTTAATTCCTCGCACGCTCGGAACCGGCAAGCTCATCGCCTCAGAACCTTGCGAGCCAGAACGTTACCAATGAGCTGAATCAGCTGAACCATCACAATAATCACAAGAACAACTGCCCAAGTAATCAAATCGTTGAAACGCTGATAGCCATCAACCAACGCGACCTTACCCAGACCGCCGCCGCCAACATAGCCAGCCATAGCCGACATATCGACCACACCAATAATCAAGAAGGTGTAACCCAAAATCAGCGGACCAAGAGCCTCGGGAATCATCACGGTAAACAAAATCCGTGACTTAGAAGCCCCCATCGCGCGAGCCGCTTCAATCACGCCCGGGTCAATAGAGACCATATTCTGCTCAACAATACGAGCAATAGCGAAAGTTGCAGCAAAACACATCGCAAAAATCGCCGCGTTAACACCCAAGCGAGTACCAACGACCATCGACGTCACCGGTCCCAAAGCCGCCAACAAAATGATGAAAGGAATGGGGCGAACAAAGTTCACCAATAGATTCAAGAAAATATTTACCGGGCGGTTCTGCAAAATGTTGCCTTGCCGCGTGGTGTACAAAAGCGCACCAATTACCAAGCCCAATAAGCCGGCAATCACCATGGTTACAGAAACCATGTAAACGGTGTCGAAAATGGCGGGAACAAGTTTATCGGGGATAAATTCGTTCCAATCCACGGTGTTCGCAGCAACTAGTTTGCCCGATGCAACATTTAAGCTCATGAGCGAACCTCCTTCACGGTGGTTACGGTGGCAAGTTCAGCCACTACGGCGTCCAAACTGGTGATATCGCCCAGCAATTCAAGGGTCAGATTGCCGTAGCTCTTGCCCTGAAGAGTTTCCAAGCCACCCTGCACGATATTGAAATGCACCCCACGGTTGCCCAGGTAAGAAAGTACCTTGCCGATTCCCGTATTACCTTCGGTGATTTCAATATTGACCAGGTAACCACGGTGGCGGCGTTTCAACTCAGCCGCTTCAAAAGCGTTAGGAGCCTGCTTGACGGTGGTGGATACGAAACGGTGCGCAACGTCGGTCTGTGGATTCGAGAAAACGTCATAAACGTTGCCCATCTCCACGACTTTGCCCTTTTCCATCACTGCCACACGGTCAGCAATAGAGGAAACCACATCCATCTCGTGGGTAATAACAACCACGGTAATGCCCAGTTCGTCATTGACCTTCTTCAAAAGCCCCAAAACTTCCTGGGTAGTTTCAGGGTCAAGAGCTGAGGTGGACTCATCTGCCAACAACAAAGAGGGCGACGTCGCCAACGCACGGGCAATGCCCACACGCTGCTTCTGACCGCCCGAGAGCTGGTCAGGGTAATACTTCGCTCGATCTCCAAGACCGACGAATTCGAGCATCTCCTGAACACGAGCACGACGTTTAGCCTTATCCCAGCCCGCAACTTTCAAGGGAAATTCAATGTTGCCCGCGATGGTACGAGAATTCATCAGATTGAACTGCTGGAAGATCATGCCGATATTCTGGCGAGCTTCCCGTAGCGCCGATTCTTTCTGCCCGGAAATACGGTGCCCTGCCACAGTCAGAGTGCCTTCTGAGACGCTCTCTAGACCGTTAATGAGGCGAACCAAGGTCGATTTTCCCGCACCGGAATAACCGATGATGGCAAAGATTTCGCCCCGGCGGACGGTCAGCGACACGTTGTCAACGGCGGTGAGGTTCTCTTTACCGCTCTTGAAAACTTTGCTTACGTTCTCAATGACAACCATGTCTTCGCTGGCTTGGGGAGCCGGTGTTGAAGCTACGCTCATAAACACTCTTTCGCGTTGGTGTGGTGGATTTTGCTAGATAAACGGCATAAGAGCGATAACCATCCAGGGCGCTGTGAGAACAATGCCGCAGTAGTTACCGCTCTTTGCCATCAAAATTTATTACTTGCGCAGTGATTCTTCTGCATCTGCAAGAGTTGAGCGGAGCTCAGAAACGTCGGTCTTTACCTCAACAGCAGTACCGGCGGTTTCCTCCTGAACAACTTCCTGAACCTCAGAGCTGTGGAAGAGCTCTACAACCTTTTTGTAGGTTTCGTTGTCTTTGTCTTCATCCTGAGAAACGAAGAGGTTGACGTAAGGCTTCGCGTAATCGTTGGAGGGATCATCCTGAGCCAAGGCGTCCTTGGGGTTCAGTCCGGCGTCCTTAAGGAAGTCGTTGTTGATAACCGAGCCATCTACGGATTCCATGGAAACCACGGTCTGAGTTGCGTCAACAGCGGTAACCTTCACCTTGGATTTGTCGGTGTCGACGTCGTCAATGGTGGGACGATCGGTATCAGATTTGAAGGTAACCAACTTGTTAGCTTCAAGGAGCTGCAAGGCGCGGGCTTCGTTTACGGTGTCGTTAGGGATTGCAATTTCGCCACCCTGAGGAATCTGGTCCAAGGAATCGTGCTTCTTGGAGAACAGGGCCATGGGGTAGATAACGGTGGGACCAACAATGTTGAGATTATCGTCTGCGTTCACGTTGTAATCCGAGAGATAGGCGATGTGCTGGAACCAGTTCATATCGATATCACCGGACTTCAGCGCGGGGTTGGGCTGGGAGTAGTCAGTGAATTCTTGATACTCAATATCGATGCCGTCTTTCTCAGCAACTTCTTTGAGCTTGTCATTGACGGGATCGCGGCCAACGATGCCGATTTTTACGGTCTCAGAGTCGCCTGATGCCGAATCGCTGGAGCCGCATGCTGCAAGACCGAAAGCTAGGGGTACGAGAGCCAAAGTGGCAACAAATTTCTTCACGGCTATGAATCTTTCTGTTGGAATGTGTGAAGCGACCACGTCTGAAGCGAACGGCACGATGCACTGAAATGCTGTCGAAGTGGCGGTTCTTCAAGGTATCTAAAAGAACTTCTCTAATTCAAACACGTCTTAGGATGTGGTGCGATGTCTGAGGCTTTTTCTACTTTTTTTGACAGCACACTTCTTCACATCGTAACAAATCGTAATATAAATGAAGCCTCGAAAACACGCGGTTTTCGGGGCTTCATTTTTACGTCATAAACGATAAACAACCTGGTCAGAGCAAATATTTACTGCTCACCGTATTTCTCCTCCAGTTGCTTGCGCACTTCGCGTCGCAGGGTCTTTCCCAGCATAGAGCGCGGCAAATCCTCGACTTCAAAGACCTTGCGGGGAACCTTATAGCGAGTGAGACGACCATAGCAGTGCTCACGTAACTCTTCCTGGTCGATGGCATACCCCTCAGTGGGAATAACTGCTGCCACCACGGTTTCTCCCCCGCCCTTGCGAGGAAGACCCACCACGGCGGCGTCCTTGACCGAATCATGTTGGCGCAAAGCCGCTTCTACCTCAGAGGGAGACACGTTGAACCCCCCGGTAATAATTACTTCTTTAATGCGGTCAACCACATAAATAAAGAAATCTTCATCAACCTTCACGATATCCCCGGTGCGTAACCATCCTTCGGGAGTGATCGAGCTACGGGTCTCTTCTTCACGCTTCCAATATCCCTTGAAACGCTGGGGGCCCCGTACCCACAGTTCGCCTTCTTCCCCAAAGGGAACGTCCTCTAAGGTATCGGGATTCACAATTCGCAAATCGGTGGAGGGGAACGGGACGCCGATAGAACCCGCACGTCGTGTTCCGTTCAGCGGATTACACGCCACCAGGGGCGCGCATTCAGTGAGGCCGTAGCCCTCTACTAAGAAACCACCGACGGACTCTTCCCATTCGCTCACCAATTCAGGGGGAAGATTCATTGCGCCAGAGACCGCATAGCGGATTCCCTTCAGCGAAATGTTGCGGCTTTCCGCCTCATCAAGAAGACGGCGGTACACAGGAGGCACGGCAGGCAAAATAGTTGGCATTACCTTTTTCATTGCCTTGAGCATCAAATCAACATCCACCGTGGGGAAGATGACAAGACGGGCCTGACAAACCATCGAGATGCTCAGCCCCAGAGTCATACCGTAAGCGTGGAAAAGCGGAAGCACAGAGTAAATAACCTCATCATCCCCCGGCTGAATCCACTCTTCGCCCATGCGGGCATTTGCCTCCAGGTTTCGATGCGTCAGCATCACACCCTTAGGTGAGCCAGTGGTGCCCGAGGTATAGAGCAGCAGGGCGAGATCGGAAGCAGTTGGACGGTGATGGTTCGCGTCCAACGGAGCAAATTTTAGAAGAGACTTCCACTGCTTTGTGCCGGGTGCGGACCCCTCTAGTTTTTCGCGAGATTGACGTGCAGACTTCAAGGGAAGCTTCAGCGCCGCTCGCATATGCATCGGCATCGCCTCAATCATGTTCACCGCAAAAATGGTTTGTGGGCGAACATCAGAAGGCAAAGCCGTAATGTTATCGGCGACCTTGTCCCACACAATCGCCACCTTGGCGCGGTGATCTTCGAACATATGGCGCAGTTCGGTGGAGGTATAGAGCGGATTATGCTCAACTACTACGCCGCCCAAACGCAACACAGCATAAAACGCCACCACATGTTGCGGGCAGTTGGGCAAAATAATAGCTACACGGTCGCCCGCGTTGACGCCTGCCTGGCGCAAGCCCTCGGCGACCCTACGAACTTCTTCCCCCAGCTGGAAGTACGTCGTCGTTGCTCCAAAAAACTGGAGAGCAACTTTTTGCGGAACCTCTCGAACCGCTTTTTCCAGTAAGTAGACCATAGAAGTTTCGGCGAGATCTACGTTGTGAGCTGTCTTCTCGTTATAGTTCTTCGTCCAAGGGCGGTGTGCCAAAGGAAATGAATCACTGTGCTGGGTCTTTTCGGCTTCATGCATACATAAGATTCTGCCATGAAGCATAGGGGTTTGTTCATAAGCTGCTTTGTTGCCCCCATTTTCCCCCTTTTTCCTGCGATACTAGGGAGATGGCTAAGAAGAAACAGCCTCCGTATACCGAACAAGAAATACGCGAGGTCATGCACGAAATCATTAAAAGACTCATCATTGCTGGTCTCGTCCTCATTGCGGTGGGCCTTTTGATTATCGTGGCGCTGAAAATCTGGGGAGGATAACGTGGCGGAACGACAGTTTGATTTGATGATAGCCGGTAAGGCATATAAGCCTGACGCCGAGTGCGTGGCTCTCTACGAGAACGCCGCTCGGTTAGCTCACCGCTACACCGAGGTTTACTACAGCGGTTCCTCCGAGCGTCGCGAAATTCTCGAACAGCTCTTTGGTTCCATTGGCAAAGATGTTGAATTTCGCCCCACTATTCAGGTTGATTACGGCATCAACACTTTCATTGGCGATGGCTGCTTCTTCAACTACAACACCGTAATTTTGGACGTCGCACCCATAACTTTCGGCAAAGGGGTTTTGGCTGGCCCTAATTGCCAGTTTCTCACCCCCACGCATCCGCTGAATCCCGTAGACCGCAAGAACCTCTGGGAAGGTGGGCTTCCCATCACCGTGGAGGATAACGTCTGGTTCGGAGGAGGAGTGACCGTCCTTCCCGGCGTCACCATTGGAGAAAACTCAGTAATCGGTGCCGGGGCTGTGGTTACCCGCGACATTCCTGCGAATTCGGTCGCCGTGGGCAATCCTGCGAAAGTTATTAAAACGATTGACCCCAATGAGCGCCCCGCCAGCGGTCAATTTAACCCTGCCGAGCTCGGTCTATAACTCCCTCTCTATGGGGCTTAGGAAAGTAAACTCATGTCTGAACCTTTTAACTATCGTTTTCAACGCGACAAAAAGCGTGCCGCCCGAGACCAGTCTGCGGAAGAATGGGATTCAGTTTTTTCTGACGAGAACCCCACCCGTGTTCTCTCACCTCAGGAATCTCACGCCGATGACTACTCGGCCGGTTCCTATCGCTCAGAGCCGCAAGACTTTGGCAACGATTTTGATGACCGAACCGAGGTTCTCAACAGCAACGACATCGAGAACCCTTCTACAGAAGACATCTCGGCAACGCGCAAGCGTCGAACTTCGCCCTCTAACGCAGCCACGTGGAGCGATGCAGATCGTACTGAGCCACTCTCCCCTGCAGATTATTCGCCAGAAACCGCTTCTTATCCCGCCACCGAAGACACGCGAGTGCGCCCGGTAGCTGCTGAGCCGGCATATGCGCCCGCCCGCACTCGAAGTGCTGGGGCTTACGAAGACGAAATGCCCTTGAGAGGTATCTCTGAGGACGCCGCTAAAGCCCGCAATTCACGTATTCATTTCTTCCCAGCATTTTTAGGCTGGCTTGCCACCTATTCGCTACTCACCTTCAGCGTTTTCTTCCACAGACTCATCAATCAAATCTTCGGGCTAGAGAACTTTTCGAGTTTCCCCCAAGCTTTTGCTCAGGCAATCGGTCTTTTACCCGGTTCAGGTAGCGCTCCGTGGACCTGGTTTATCATTGCCTCAATTTTGATTGTTCTCAGTGCCGGTTGTGGAGGCTACGCCGCCGCCCGCATGGCTCGCTTTGCCCCGGCAAAGCAGGGTTTCGGCGTCTGGCTGTGGCATCTGGGGATGGTGCTGTTGGCAACCATCATGACTTTCTTTGCAGGTTCACTGATGGGGACGGGCGAGCCCCAGTTGGCACTTCAAACTCAGCTAGACGGTGCTGCCGGACAGAACATCTTGGGCATCTTGGTGGTGATTGGTCTGATTCTGATAGGTGCACTTCTGGGGTCTTTCTTTGGACCGCGCTACCACCGCAGAATTGTTCGTCAGTCCCAGCAACAGAGGTAAATAATCCCGGAAAAATACGCAACCACAGCCGTCGTTTTAAAGCTGTGCCGAGCTACCTCTCCAATTTTTCTCACCTAGAGAAATTCCGTTTCATCCGAAAGTATCATCTTTTGCACTACAGGTATTATTTTGCGGTATTGTTTCCCACAGACAAACCTGCGCCATGCTTACCGCTATAAAATAGCTGGCATAGACAACACACATGGATAGCAACACCGCACAGAGCCTGTGCACTTATTTGGGGGAAAAATGAACGTTACACGCGTAGCAATTGTTGACGATCACGAAGTCGTACGGGAAGGCATGCGTGCGGTTGCAGAAAAATCTGAAGAAGTAGAGCTAGTTGGAGCTTCCCCTACCGTCAATGATTTGCTCGTCGCGCTAGGTCGCAATCCTCGTGATCCCGGCTCCGCGGATCTGGGGAAAATCAAGCGTGAATGCGACGTCGTGTTGCTTGATCTATCGCTTCAAGACCGTTCACGCCCTTCAGAAAACGTTGATTTGTTGCGTCAGGCTGGCATCAAAGTTCTAATTTTCTCTATCGGTGAGAACCCCGCGTTGATTCGTGAAGCGCTGAAGTCAGGTGCGTTGGGCTTGGTTCGTAAGTCTGAGCCTCTCGAGCATGCGCTAGGTGAGGCTAAAAACATTGCCGAAGGCAAAGCTGTAGTAACTAAAGAGCTCGCTGCTGCAATTGATGGCGACCATGAGTTCTCCCGCGCTAATCTTTCTCCTCGTGAGCAAGAAACCCTCCGCCTCTACGCTTCCGGTTTTGCGCAGGTACAGGTAGCTCGCCGCATGGGCATCAAGCAGTCAGCAGTAAAGACCAACATCGACCGCATCCGCGAAAAGTATGCTCGCGTTGGCCGCCCTGCTCCCACCAAAATTGACTTGCGTATCCGCGCCATCGAAGACGGTCTGGTAGATACGATGGAAGACGTCAAGAGCGCCGAACGTTACTTCTAATCCCAGCACACGGTGAGTTGGCTTCCTCTTCAGAGCTAACTCACCTTTTCTTCTGGAGATTAATGTTGGTTAATCTCTTCTCCCCCTGATTCGCCCCGCAATCTTCACGAGGTCCACTATTGGAACAGGTTCGCACCGGTGCAACTAAAGACCTTGCTCAGTCTCTGAGAACTACCCCTTGGCGGTTTCCCCTCCCCCTTGCTAGCGGACAGAGACATTTAGCTGGTCCTTCTAGCTTCGGTCTCATCTACGCCATGGAAGTGTTTTTCTCGCTCCTTGCCGTAGCGATACTTTTCCAGGCGTTTATCCCGCTCACTACTAACCCCCTCAACTTCGCGTGGTGGCACACCATTTTTGTGGCAGCCTTTCTCTTCCACGCTGCATGGCTAATTTATGTGGGGTTAAGACGGGAATATTCTGCTGGATCAGTTGCTCCTGCCGCTTACATTACATACGGGGCATACGTCTTTTGGCCCTTTGCTCTCACTGACAATGCTTACAGCGCTCACCCTTGGTGCTGGCTCATTGGGCTCTACGGAATGATAGTTCCGCTATGCATGGGCGGTTTTAAAGCCATCTTCCTTAATGTGCTGGGATATTCTTTCGCCTTATCGTTTGCTCTTATTGGCGGCAAGTTAGCTCTCGGATTGCCTGTGGAATGGGCAGAGGTGGGAACTCAAGTTTTCTATCTCGCCACGCTTGCAACCATGCTCGGAACTGTTTTTGGGGTAGCTCGAATCTACGCTGAACGCTCTGATGTGTTTTATGCAGAAACACTCGCAGCCCAGCTACAGCTCACCCGAACCAGAGACCAGTCTCAGGACCTTCAAGAGTTCGACAAACTGGTTCACGATAACGTCATGGCCGCGCTCTTGGATGCTAGCCGTAGCGAAGGCCCCATTGCCAATCGGACCCGAGCCCTCGCCCGTCGTGCTATTGGAGTGCTAGAAGAAGAAACTAACAAGGTACAGCCCATGCGGCCGGTGACCTTCCAAGAGTTAACCGAGCAAATTGCCACCGGCGTGTACCCCTGGAACTCTCGGTTACGTTTCGTCTCCGACGACGTCGAACTTTTCCCAAAAGCCAATCCTTCCTCCCCTATTCCCCCGGAGGTAGCTCGTGCGTTTACCCATGCCGTCACAGAGGCCGTCTCGAACTCTGCCCGGCATTCAGGCACCCGCACCACCCAAATTAGCGTACGCACCGAACGACGTCGCCCCTCAGGTACCGCTCGAACGGCAGATGAAGTCTCATACATCTACTGCACCGTCACAGACCACGGTCAGGGGTTCAACATGAAAAACCTGGATATGCGGCGCATGGGTGTGCGAGTATCTATGATTCGATCGATGGAAGAGGCAGGCGGTCAGGTGACCATCAAGTCAGCGCCTTATCGAGGAACTGAGGTTACCGTACAGTGGCCAGGAGAGCAGGATAATGCTTAATCAGTATTATTCCCACCGCTTGTTCCGTACAGGAGTCGGCGTATTTTTTGCCCTGGGTCTGTTCAGTTTCTATATCTGGTATTCGCAGTTTGCACTCATGTCCCCATTGGCATGGGTTCCTCTTTTGGCGTGCATTATCCTCTCATTCACGCTCGTACTGTTTCCCACGAACACCAAACGGCTTCCATTTTTTATTACGCCGCTAATCCTCTTGATTGCTATGGTCACGCTTCAGATGATGCTCCTTCTTCTGCCGCATAACTTGACCCAGCTCAGTATTTTATTTCCGCTGCTCTACTCGCTCTCGATGTGTAGCACCCTCATCTTGCGTGACCATGCGGTTTCTCCATGGGTTCTCTTTGCCCTATCCATGTTGCTCGTGTTGAAGTGGCATCTTGACGTTTTTATTTCGTCTCTTTCTATCGCTGCAGAATTTTTGGTTCCAACCGCCATTCTGGGAGGCATGCATGTCTTCAAACACCAGATTCAGCAGGCTTCTCACAAGGCCAGGCAGTCACGCATTTTGCTCCAGCATGCAGAATTTGGCAGAGAACACGAAGAGGGTGTAAGTTCCGTAGCTGCGCATCGCGTTCAGGAAGTACGCTCTCTTACTGAGGACATGCTGCACCGGATTGCGTACAACAGGGAACCTGTTACCTCTGATGAGATTAACGAATTTCGTTTTACCGAGGCTCAGTTGCGAGATACTATTCGCGGTCGCCACATTGTGAACAAACAAATTCTTGAGGCGGCGATGGCGGCACGATGCCGGGGCGCCAAGGTAGATATTTTGGACGAACGCGGTGAGCCCCTGCCGCCCCACATCGTGGAGGTTCTGACCCCGTGCGCAGTTGATTTGCTCGATGATGCTTATGGAGGCACCATCACTATCCGTGCCTTCCCTCCCGATGATCCCACCGCAGTTATGTTGGTACACGACGGTAATTCGGAGGACGATGAGCCCTCTGCTGTTGAAATTGCCCAGCATTCCGGCGAAATTGAGAGGTTCTAAGAAACACCCACGAAGAAGCCTGGCTCATCGTATTTGAACTTTGTAGGCATAATAAGAATCTTTGTAACCGAGTATAGGGACATACAAAACCTATTGTTTTTGACAGACTTATAAGTAGTTGAGAAATGCGAGTCGGGGGACTCGTACGTTCTAGTGATGTTGGGGGACGGATCTAGAACACTTCTCAACCTAAGGTATCTAGCTGATTCCTTGCTTTTTGGATTTTATCCAAACGGTTCCTGGGCTTCTTGGGGGAGATAGTCTAGCGAACCGGACTGCAAGGTATGCGCCTTAACGTACTCGAGACCTCAGCTTTTAGCTGAGGTCTCCTACGTTTAAGGTATTTAGATACCTGCTAGGCGTCCCTTCTCATCTGAGGAGGGACGCCTAGCAGTATCTAGAGCTGATATTTACTCATCGAGAAGCAAGGCTGGCTCTTCCATAATTGCCGCTACGTCTGCCATAAAACGAGCGGAAAGATCGCCGTCCACCACACGGTGGTCGAAAGATCCTCCCAAGGTAGTAACCCAGCGGGGAATAACCTCGCCATCCACTACCCACGGTTTCTGCTTGATAGTACCGAAAGCTACGATAGCTACTTCGCCAGGATTAATAATCGGAGTTCCCGTATCAATACCTAGCGCACCAATATTCGTGATGGTTAGCGTTCCATTGCTCATCTCTGCAGGCTGAGTCTTACCTTCGCGTGCTCGCGTGGTGAGTTCATTGAGCGCAATAGCTAGCTCTCGCAGCGAAAGATCCTGGGCATCCTTAATATTAGGAACCATAAGACCGCGCGGGGTTGCCGCGGCAATACCGAGATTCATGAAGTGTTTGAGCAAAATTTCTTGGTCAGTCCAGGTGGCATTCACCTGAGGATTTCGTGCAGCCGCCCAAATAACGGCTTTTGCCAGAATCAAAAGCGGGGTCACTTTAATACCCTCAAAGTGGCGGGACTTCTTGAGGCTACGCACAAATTCCATGGTGCGGGAGGCATCGACGTCCACGAAAATTGAAACGTGGGGGGCATTGAACGCCGACTCCACCATCGCCTTCGCCGTAGCTTTACGGACACCGCGTACCTTGATGCGCTCAATACGGTCTCCCCCGGCACCCTGAGGAATCCAGAATGACTCTGGCAGAGTGTCTTCGTGGTCTTCTTCGCGCAGGTGAGCTACAAAGTTGAGAAGATCGCGCTTAGTCACCTGCCCGTCATCACCGGTAGGAGTAACCTCTGCAAGGTCCACACCCATTTCCTGTGCTGCTTTACGAACTGGCGGTTTAGCCAACGTATGACGACGCGGTATAGAGCCTACCGGCTCATTCGCCACAAGATCTTTTTCAGCAGTATTGGGGAAACGACGCAGGCCGCCCTCAATCAGAGCAGATGCCCGTTCGGTCAATCCACCAATTGACTCACCTAACGAGCCGCGCAACAGCTTACGTTCCTGTTGAACTGCATCCAGATGAGGCGAGGTCTGCTGAGGCGATTGGGAATCGGACGAGGGGGCGGAAGATGCCGCCAGCGGTGCAGGTACCACAGGGCGCTTACGGGCACGACGTTTCACTGGATCCGCTTTAGGACCGGAACCCACGAGATTTTTCGTCTCTCCCGGAGTATCAGCGGCGAGGTTATGGGGGCTAGTTTCTGCGCCTCCGGTTGCGGTGTTTGCTTCTTCAGCGTCGTCGGCAGGAGCATCGGCGTCCGCCTCAGATTGAGCGCTATCGGCAATAGTTACCAACGCCGACTCAACCTCTACCGTTTCCCCCTCTTCAGCGTGGAGAGTCTGCACTACACCTTCAAAAGGAGAGGACAGCTCTACTACTGATTTGGCAGTTTCAACCTCCGCCAAAACATCATTAATCGCGACGATGTCTCCCACCGCCACCTTCCAGCTGAGGATTTCCGCTTCGGTGAGACCTTCGCCCACGTCGGGGAGCCTAAAAATTTGAGACATAGCGTTCCTTCGTATGGTTCTTAGCTATTAGTAAGCGAATGAGCGGTCGATAGCTTCCAGAATACGGTCAATCCCAGGCACATATTCTTCTTCACTCCGAGGTACTGGATAAGGAGTATGGAATGCGCCCACGCGCAGCACCGGAGCTTCCAGCGAGTAGAAACAACGCTCAGTTACCGCCGCAGAGATTTCAGAAGCAACACTCACAAAGTTATATGCCTCCTGAGCTACGACTAACCTGCCCGTTTTAGCTACAGATGCACAGATTGTCTCGATATCCAGCGGCGAGATAGAACGCAGGTCAATCACCTCGACGTCGTGCCCGTCCTCCCGCGCCGCCTCAGCCACAGCAAGAGCGGTAGGGACCATCGGTCCGTAGGAGACCAAGGTGAGATCGCTACCTTCGCGCAATGTAGCAGCGCAGAAAGGATTAAAATCTGTATCGTTAAAATCTACTTCACCCTTAAGCCAGTAGCGGCGCTTAGGTTCCATGAAAATTACAGGATCGGGGTGTTGAATCGATGCACGAAGCATCCAATAAGCATCATGAGCCGACGACGGCGTGACCACCCGCAAACCGGGAGTATGCGCAAAGTACGCTTCAGGTGACTCCGAATGGTGCTCAATAGCTCCCACCGAACCGCCATAGGGCAGGCGAATCGTTACGGGGATTTCGTACTGTCCGTTAGTGCGCCCTCGCAAACGAGCAAGCTGAGTGGTGATTTGGTTAAAAGCGGGGAAGACAAAACCATCAAACTGGATTTCTGGCACAGGGCGGTAACCGCGAAGAGCCATACCCACCGAGGTACCGATAATCCCAGCCTCACCCAGCGGCGTATCCATCACGCGGCGGGGACCAAATTCTTTTTGAAGACCATCGGTCACGCGAAAGACTCCGCCGAGCTTACCGATGTCCTCCCCCAGCGCTAATACCTTCGGATTCTCGGTCATCTCATCATGAAGGGCACGGGTAATTGCTTTTGAAAGAGCAAGGTTCTCTGTGGTCATCTCTTACTCCTCCTCAAATCCCGCGTTGTATTCGCGGTAAAAACGGCGGTCATTTTCAGTTTGGGTGTGGGGTTTTGCGTAGGCGAAGTCGAAATTAGTCTCATACTCGGCTGGCTCTGCAACTAAAGCTACCTGGCGCACTTCGGAGGCAACCTGTTGAGCTTCCTGATCGACACCTTCGAAAAAGCTATCGTCTGCCAGCTTGTTATGACGCAAATATTTTTCCAGCCGAATCAGTGGGTCACGCTGGGCATACTCATTTTCTTCTTCACCCGTACGGTACTTCGTGGGATCGTCGGCGGTAGTGTGAGCGCCTAAGCGGTAAGTTTCCGCCTCAATGAGTACAGGACCTTCTCCCGCGCGAATCTTCTTCATGGCGTAGCGGGTAGCGGCGGCAACCGCCAAAACGTCGTTACCGTCTACACGTAATCCTTCGATACCGTAGCCAGCAGCGCGAGTAGAAAGAGGCACCCGCGACTGAGTTTTAAAGGGCACCGAAATAGCCCACTGGTTATTCTGAACAAAAAAGAGGACGGGCGCGTTATAAGAAGCGGCAAAAACCATCGACTCGTGGATTTCGCCTTCAGTCGAAGAACCATCACCAAAGTAAACCGCTACCGCAGCAGGCTGAGCATTCTCCTCCGAAGCGGAGAACTGACCTTGGCCCATCTGCTTTTCACCGGTTGTTTCCTCTAGCTCCCGGTCGAAGTTGAGCGCCATAGCGTATCCCACTGCGTGGGGAACCTGTGCCGCTAGCACCACGGTATACGGGTGAAAATTATGTTTCTTGATATCCCAAGGGCTGGTCTCGGATCCGCGGAAAAACTTCACTAAGTCGGTGAATTCCACACCGCGAGCGAAAGCCAAAGCATGTTCCCGATAGCTGGGAACCACATAGTCCTGGGGTAACAGACCCATTGCTGAGCCAACTTGGGCAGCTTCCTGCCCGCGGGAGGGCGCCCACAGGGACATCTGCCCCTGGCGCTGCAACGCAGTAGCTTCGTCGTCAAACCGGCGAGTAACCTTCATCTGACGGTAGGCCTCTTTCAGCTCAGCTTCGCCTACGTCTTGAACATAAGGGCTGAAAGTGCCGTCCTCTAAAATAGCTCCTTCTTCATCCATGATGCGAAGAAGCGGTAAAACGCCGGGATAGATTTTGCCCGAACTTTGCTCAGGTGTCAGCTCTGCTGACATGTGGCCTCCCTACTGTGTTTCTATTAGCTCTGCATTAACCCTATTCCTGTTTTCTCCTAAAGAACCCTAAATATGGTCACAGAATAATTTTCTGAGAGGCAGGGCACCCTAGTTGCCTCGGGATTAGGAGCCCTCAGTACAAATAAGATGCCCTTATGCCTCATCAGAACTTACTTTTAGCCCATATAGAGTTACGGTTTCTTCGGTCCATGTTCGAAGTTCTGGCACAGTGAAATGAAGCGGGTATTCGCTTCGTCTTCACCAATACTGACGCGTACACCCTCGGTACCAAAAGCTCGCACAGACAGTGCGACTTCCTCGGCTCGTCGAGCAAACTCAGGAGAGTGCTCGCCCAATGCCAGCCACACGAAATTAGCGCGGGTCTCAGGAATCCACCAACCTAAATCTTCAAGCGCTTTTTTGACTCGCTCTCTCTCAGAAACTAAGTGCCGCACCCGATCCATCACTACATCGTGGTGCTTTACCGAGGCGATAGCAGCCTCTTCCGCCAGAGAAGTCACTGCAAAAGGAGTAGCGGCAACGCGAAGATACTGGGTTATCTCCGGGTGAGAAATTGAATAGCCCACACGCAACCCAGCCAAGCCCTGGGCTTTAGAGAAAGTACGCAACACTACGACGTTGGTGTAGTCGGGGTAAATGTCCAAACCGTTGACCGGAGGTTCTTCACCCTCTGGAATTTCTGAGGCGGAGCAGAACTCGAAGTAAGCCTCATCAATTACTACCACCACGTGGGAAGGAACTTTCTCTAGGAAATCCCGTACCTGGGTTTCGGTAAGCGCCGGACCAGTAGGGTTGTTAGGAGTACAGAGAAGAATGACGCGGGTGTGCTCAGTGATAGCCGCCAGCATTGCTTCTAAATCATGTGAACCGTCAGCTTTATTGGGAACCTGGATACTTTCAGCACCGGCTAGCCCCACACAAATAGGATATGCCTCGAACGAGCGCCACGCGTAGATAACCTCGTCTTTCTTACCGTCGTCCTGGGCGCCAGCGAAAGTAGAAAGAATCTGGATGAGCGCGCCCAAGCTCCCACCACCAGTCACAATATCCTCTGGATCAACACCTAGCTGTTCGCCCAGAACCCCACGCAAACGAGTGGAGAGGGGATCCGGGTAGCGATGCACAGTATCAAACTGGGAAAGAATGTCAGCAACTTCTGGTACAGGTCCCCAGGGGTTCTCATTCGAAGAAAGTTTGAACTGCTCCAGCCCCTCTACCGCTACAGGAGGCTTGCCCGCTGCGTATTTAGGCAGCCGGTCAAAAACCGGGCGGGGAGAAGGATTCAGCTTACTTTCCGTTTCAAGATATGCATTTACATCAGTCATGGTTCTCATCATAGTTGTTCTAGCTCACACAGTCTCTACCCTTATATGAGTTCTCGCTTGTTGCTTTCAGTATGGCATTTCTCTTAATTTTTAGAAGCTATATTCTAATACTGATACATATTTTAGAATTTATGTTCTATTCTTAAGGCATGAAAGCAGTGATTCTCGCGCGCCTCACTTCCCCAGCGCCCGCAACTTACCCCACCGCCGACGTCCGCGTGCCCGCAGGGTTCCCCTCCCCCGCCCAGGACTATTCAGCAACCACCTTGGATTTAAACGAGGTTCTCATTCATGATCGAGCAGCAACTTTCATTCTGCGCGTTTACGGAGATTCCATGGTGGATGCAGGAATCTCAGATGGGGACGAAATTATCGTAGATCGATCCCTTGAACCTCATGAGGGCGCCATCGTCGTCGCAGCATTAGACGGGGAATTCACCGTCAAAAGATTCCGCCGCAGCCCCGACGGTCAAGGCTGGCTACTTCCCGAAAATCCCGCCTACCCCGCTATCCCCATCTCTGAATACGCAGATTTTATGATTTTTGGAGTAGTAACGAGGTGCCTTCACCATGTGGGCTAAAGCCCTCTCTGCTAAGGATTTTCAAAACCACCCTCCGCCCGCCATCCTTCACGCCCAGAACCAGAGTTCGATATCCTGCCAACCCAGCAGTCCTCCATCCTTGGTTCTCCCCGAACATAAGCCTCAGCTACTCTACTTCCACGTCGACATCAACTCTTGCTATGCCTCCTGCGAGCGCATTCTCGACCCTTCATTGAACGGCAAGCCTGTAGTAGTGCTCTCTAATAACGACGGTTGCATGGTGGCGCTCTCAGCAGAGGCAAAAGCAATGGGTTACCGGCTGGGGGAACCCTGGTTCAAGGTAAAAGAAGGAGCTGAAGCGCGAGGGGTTATTGCCCGGTCGTCGAATTATGAGTTATACGGCGACATTAGTAACCGGGTAATGGAGGTTTTGCGCGAGTATGCCCAGGGGTTTGAGCAATATAGCATTGACGAGGCGTTTCTGACGGTTCGTCTATCTACTCGCCAAGCCGCGCATATTGCCCGGTGCATCAAGGACGATATTGCAAGACGCATCGGCGTGCCGGTGTGTGTAGGGGTTGCTGCTACTAAAACTTTGGCCAAACTCAGCAATAAGACCGCTAAGAATGTTCCCCGCCTGGGCGGGGTATGTGTGTGGAATCTACTGCCCTCTGGACGCCGTGCCCATCTTTTCCACCATTTACCGGTGGATCAGCTATGGGGAGTTGCCTCAAGGACTCGCAAGAAATTAGCCAGCATGGGAATTATTTCTATCGGAGATTTAGCGACCGCCGATCTTTCTACTATTCGTAAACGGTTCTCTATAGTGCTCATGCGCACGGTATTAGAGTTGCGGGGGACGTCCTGCATCCCCTTAGAACCAGTGCGGAAATTTAAAGATCAGTTGATTTATTCAAGATCGTTCTCTTACCCCATTGTTGATCGAGAAGATATGGCTCAGGTAATGAGTGTTTATGCGCAAAGGGCTTCTAAGAGATTAGTTCGCGATGGACAGCAGGCGAAACTTTTGACTGCTTTTTGCGCTACAAGTTTTTACGGGAAGAACATGGTTTTCCCTACCTCCGCGGTCACGTTACAGGCACGAACCGCTGACCCCGCAGTGCTGACTAAAGCAGCGCTTACTCTATTAGATCGTACCGATTTTGATGGTCCCCGTTATGCAAGGGCGGGGATTATGCTGACGGATCTCGCTCCGGAGGATTCCTCTATTGCATTTGAGATGTTTCAGTACAGTCATGAAAGAAGAAACGTTGCCTCTCTGATTTCTCAGGTGGAAGAAAAATGCGGGGAGGGATCACTCGGCTTAGGCAGAGCGGGCTTCACTCGTAAACCGGTGTGGGAGATGAAGAGAGAGCTTCTCTCGCGCCGAGGAACGACACACTGGGATGAACTAGTGAGAGCTTCCGTACGCTAGCGGGGATTTCATCAACGCATCGACCTGCCAGATACCAAGAAATTACTTTTATTCGAAAGAATTTTTACTTTACACCAAAACTTTTTCAGGGAATAATGAACACCATGACATCTCAACAGAAAAAGTACGACGAACACTCCACCGCTGGTGCCTACGTACATTCTGGCGAAGAATTCGACCGCGATACTAACTACATCGAAGATCGCATCGTTGCTCATTCTGGCATGGGCCCCGGTGAAGATGACCGTGAACATGGCATCTGGCCAGTAGAGAAGAACCGCTACCGACTCGTGGCTGCACGCGCTTGCCCCTGGGCTAACCGCACTCTCATTGTGCGCCGTCTGTTAGGTCTGGAAGACGCCATTTCTGTAGGATTGCCCGGTCCTACTCACGACGCGCGCTCCTGGACTTTTGATTTAGACGAAGACGGAAAAGACCCTGTATTGGATATCGAGCGCTTGCAAGAAGCATTCTTCAACCGCTTTGCAGATTATCCACGCGGAATTACCGTTCCTGCCATTGTTGAGATTGACTCTAAAGCGGTCGTCACCAATAATTTCCCTCAGATTACAGAGGACTTTGCGAAAGAATGGAAGGAATTCCACCGCGAGGGCGCACCTGATTTATGGCCTGCTGAGCTCGAAGATGAGATGCGTCAGGTCATGCAGTACATCTACACCGAGATTAATAACGGAGTCTACCGCTGCGGGTTCGCCGGTTCGCAAGCTGCCTACAAGAGAGCTTATGACCGACTATGGTCTGCCCTGGACTGTGTAGAGGAACGACTTTCCACCCGTCGTTATCTCATGGGAGATTACATCACTGAGGCAGATGTCCGCCTGTTCACCACACTGGTACGGTTCGACGCCGTCTACTACTCCCATTTCAAGTGCAATCGTCAGCCGCTCTTTAGTATGCCGAACCTCTGGGGCTATGCCCGCGATCTTTTCCAGACCCCGGGCTTCGGAGACACAGTAGATTTTGAGCAGATTAAGCGCCATTACTACTACGTTCACGAAGACATCAATCCCACCCAAATTGTGCCCGTTGGTCCTCGTACCGACGGATGGTTGACTGCCCACGACCGCGAAGAATTAGGGGGCTCCCCTTTCGATGAGGTTACAGGAGCGACCCCTCCCGCAGAGGTACGCGACAGCGAACGTGTAGAAGCTGGTCACAACCCTCTTTACCCCGTAGCCAACTAGGCTTTAAAGAGCCGGTTTGAGTGCCGGAGTAAAAGTCGAGAACCGCTCCGCCTGGGAAGAAGCCTGGAGAGGTTCAGAATACTGGGCGGAGGGGTTTAAGACCCATGCAAGAGCAGGGCTTTCTACCCCTGTATAAAGAAAAGCCTTGGGAGACTCCCCCAGCGGATCCACATATTTATCGTAGAATTCTGTGGATGAGTAGTCTTCTGGGAGCCCTGGTAATTTTGCCCCTTTGGATGCCGTATTGTTCAAAATTTTTTCTGTGACATCGTAGGCTCCTGACCCAATTCCCAGAGCGCGGTTCAAAGAAATATCCTGCTGGGAAGTCCCCGGTGCAAACGAAGAACCGCTGACTTCATAGTTTTCAGTACTCGCCATATGATCCCGTATATCCAACAAAGATTGTTCCGGGATATGTGATTGAGGGATAGCTTCAGTAGCAGTGGTGTACTCATCATACCCGTGAACAGGCATACTCGTGACTAACTTGATGTGTTCATCGTTTTGCTCAAGATGGTCTACATCCCGTTCCTTGAATTTTTCTATGCCGTCGGGAGTGATGTCATAGTTCGTCTCGATAGTCCGAACATTTTTGCCTCGGTCTGGGTAAGTGGAAGAGCCTTGCAGATGGGGTACGGGGTCGTTCCTGTCTGCCACAATCATGGTGGGAATATTGGGGGAAACTTTCATATCGCCCGTCGGTCCGCCCTGCATATAGAGGTAATTGAGCTTGTATTTCTTCACGAATTCCTTATTCGTAGATAAGGCGCTAACGGTCGCTGCTCCTTGGCTAAAACCACCCAGGTTAACAGGCACGTCCGAAGATATGCCGGCGTCCGAAAGAGCTCGATCTACCAGCTGCATCATGGCTGTGCTTTCTTCAAGGGTATCGAGGTTATCGGCATTGATAGAGGCAACGTTCGTGCTCCAGGTGCTGATCCCACCGCTGTAGGCAGGCGAATCTGGGTCCGTTCCCGGCACATAAACATTGGCAGCAATCGTGTTACCCTCACCATCTCGGACTACTTGTACCCGTAGTCCGTCGTATTCGATGATTTCTCCATCACCGCCATCGAGTGCGTCCATCGCGTCCTCGCCTTTACCGACCAACTCCAGGTTATGAGCCCACTGATAGGGGGTTACTGGAACAGCGAACATAGGCTGGGTAGCATCTTCATACTCTTTTTTCCCCTCAAGCTTCTCCACGCGCACGCTTGAGTCATTGAGGTCTCTGACAACCCCGGTCTTGACGCCGAACTCTTTGAGGTACTTCCCCACGTCACGTCGCCATGAAGCGCTCATGCCCAGCTCACCCATTCGTTCGTCCCGGCGTTTACGAGCGAAAGATTCACCGTTCATTTTCAAATCGGCATAGTATCCCATGCCGAAAAGAGCTCGCGCTACTAGAGGGGAAACTATGCTGGCGAACGGCACTTTGTCGGCTATCTTTTCGCCTAAGACGCCGCCCGTCGCCACGCTTTTGCCTGCCAGATAGAGTAGCCCGGGCACATACCCCTCAGGACCTTGGAGAATCTCAGTGGCAAGGCGCTCTGCATCAATATAGTTATTCCGCGCAGTTTCTACCTTGGCTGAAAGGGTTTTATGCCCCTGGGAGAGAAGGAAGAATTTCGCGCCGGTGGCGGTCAGAATAGCACCGGCATGTAGGCCCTCCCCTGTGGGATCAAAAGAAAGCAGGGCTGTCACTTGGGCGGCAATCAAAGAGACGTCCACCGCTAAATCTTGGTTCGTTTCCCCCGCGGTTTTGAGTTGCTCTACAACTTCAGTCAGGCTGTCAGTATCTACTTCGATACGTGCCATGCACATGTTTTGGCTCATCAGCGTGCTCCCGCGGTTAAGGTATTTTGTACAGAGGAAATCAGAGGGCTGTGAATCAGCGATTCCAAATGAGCCTGGGCGGAACTCACCAGAGGGTTGGTCAGAATATCGGGAAGATGATCTGTTGCCCCCTCTAAGCTGCGCAATCCCTGGTCTACCGCAGCCCCAGCGCTAGTAATATTCGCCGCCAACGTTTCTAACTCTTGAGCAAGCGCCTCGCCCCCTATACGAGTTTTCGCAGCGGCGTCAGCCAGCGAACGCTGAGTGTCGCACTGTTCTTCATTAGAGGTATCCAGCGAATCCCGAAACTGAGTAGCGGCGTCCGATACCCACTTGACCGCGTACATTCCATCAAGTTGAGCTGAGACCTGCTCGCTCTCTGCCTGAAATGCTTCGATATTTTGCGCCAAAGTCTGCGAATATATACGAACTTCTTGCGCTAACGTCCATACCTCAGCAGACACCGGCCCGCTCACGCCGCTTCCTATACCCGCCGACCATGCCACGCTCATGACGGATTCCACACTCAACTGATTCCCTCCTCGAACTGTTTATTTCAGGCTAGGGTAAGGGTTCCTGAAGGAGGAGAGCATGAAAGAAATCTGTGGATAAACCCCCTCAAAAATGTCTTATAAAGTTATCCACACCCTGCTGGTACCTTATTTGCCGGCGTCGCCGTCTTCATCTTTGATATTCGACCAGGTTTCTACCGCCGCTTCGTGTCAAAATAGGACTATGTCTCATCGTGATAATTGCACCACCTTGCCCAACGGCCGCCATTCACTGACCGGCGCCGGTCTCGCCCTTGGTCCTCTCGACGGCCGATACAAATCAGCAACCGAACCATTGGTTGATTACCTTTCTGAAGCCGCGCTGAACCGCGACCGCGTGCACGTAGAGGTCGAATGGTTTATTTACCTCTGCGATCACAAGGTCCTGCCCGGTCTTGAACCCCTCACCGAAGATCAGAAAAAGGGTCTGCGTGAAATCGTCACCGAGTTCACCGAGGAATCCACTGCAGAACTGGCTGAAATCGAAGCGGTTACCGTGCACGATGTCAAAGCCGTTGAGTACTTCATCGGCCGCCGCTTAGAGAAGCTCGGATTAGAACGCCTCAAGCCCCTGGTTCACTTTGGGTGCACCTCCGAAGACATCAACAACCTCTCCTACGCGCTAGGCATCAAGGACGCCGTCAACAATGTGTGGCTGCCAGCAGCTCGCGATCTGGTAGCTCAGATTAACGAGATGGCAGAAAACGCTAAAGACATTCCCATGCTTTCTCGTACCCACGGTCAGCCCGCCACACCCTCCACTTTGGGCAAAGAATTAGCAGTATTTGCCTACCGTTTGGGCCGCCAGGTTAAGCACGTGGAAAATGCTGAGTTCTTGGGCAAAATCAACGGTGCTACCGGCACTTTCTCTGCACATGTCGCATCTGTTCCCGGTGCCGATTGGCTGAAAGTTTCTGAAGAATTCGTGACCGGACTGGGTCTGGACTGGAACCCACTCACCACTCAGATCGAGAACCACGACTGGCAGGCAGAGCTGTATTCTTCTATCGCGCATTTCAACCAGATTCTGCATAACCTGTGCACCGATATTTGGAATTACATTTCTATCCGTTTCTTCCGCCAAATTCCTGTGGAAGGTGCGACTGGCTCATCGACTATGCCGCATAAGGTGAACCCGATTCGGTTTGAGAACGCTGAGGCTAACCTAGAAATCTCTAATGCCCTGTTGAACACTTTGGGCTCCACCCTGATTCAGTCGCGCTGGCAGCGGGACCTCACCGACTCGTCGTCCCAGCGTAATATCGGTGTGGCTTTTGGTCACTCCATTCTGGCGATCTCGAACGTGGCGAAGGGTCTGGCTCGATTGGACGTCGCAGAGGACGTCATCGCTGAGGATCTCGACCAAAACTGGGAAGTTCTCGCCGAAGCTATTCAGATGGTCATGCGCGCCGAGGCAATCGCCGGGGTCGAGGGTATGGAAGATCCTTACGAACGTTTGAAGGAACTGACCCGAGGACAGCGCGTTGACGCTACCCGTTTGAAGGAATTCGTCGCGGGGCTAGGTCTTTCTGCCGATGCCGAAAAGCGCCTCTCAGAGCTCACCCCCAACACCTACATTGGTATTGCGCCCGAGCTCTTGAAATTCGCCCAGTAAATAGCGCATTCGCTGAAAGCGACCAGGGAAGTGCTCTTTTGACCAGTATTTGCTGGTCAAAAGAGCATCTTCCTGGTCGCTTTTAAAGCAGTTGCCTCCCTAGACTAGAGACATGACAGAACTCGACGACGAACGCCAGCGCACCCCCGACCAGCTCCGGACGGAGACGTCCTCCCCCGCCGCGCGTCCGCACGTCGGTGCATCCGGCTCGAACGATGCGCGCCCCGCTGCCGATGCTAAAGAACCACTTGCCATTCGTCGCATTCTCAAGCTACGCCGCAAAAACCCCGAAGCTACACCGGCGGAAATTTCTGATGCGCTCGATCAACTTTTTATTCGCGATTTTACGCTTGTGGGCGGCGCAGAAGCAGGTGTCAATAACTTGGTGCCCGGCGCTGTAACTGCCGTTACCCGCAACAGCAAGGTTGCTGGTCTCACCCGAGCAGCTACCCAAATCGGCGCGGTACAGGGTATCTCCACCTACACTCAAAAAACCGCCCAGGGAGTGAGCACAGCGGCACACGTCGGTTCCTCCCAGGCTATCAAGACCTATCTTTTTGCCCAGGCGCTTCTGCACCACCTTCCCGTGGATAACGCCGACGATGCCGCCGCCCAAATTCTCGGCGGGGACATCCACCAGTTACTCACCACGTTAGAACAACCTATTGCACGCCAGCCCCACCAATCAGGAGCTTCGCCGTTGAACGTGATCACGGCAATTTCACAGATCGGTTTGCGCAATCCGCAGATGTTTTTGCTGGTCAAGAGCGGTGAACAGTTGGTGAGATCCGGCGGCTCGGTAGTGGAAAGCTCTAAGGCTCGGAAGGAGTTTGCTCAGCAGCTAATAGCGCAGGCGAAAGAGGTACTCGGGGAAACGCCTGCCGCTTTCCCCGATCGGTTCATCCAGGTCATTGAGCCTGAGGTAGATAAGGCTCCGGAGAATATCGAGGCAACTCCCGCCGAGGAGGTTGCGGCAACCTCTGCGGAAGAACTCGAACGTATTGCCACGCAAAACTCTGCCTCGGTCAAGGGCGCTCGCTTAGCTGCCAAGATGTTTGCTAAGGGCTCTGAAAAGACCGGACTGTTTGGTTTCGGAAAAAAGTAAAATCACATCAAAATGCCTCCGCTCTCGAAGAAGAGCGGAGGCATTTTTTGTGGGATGAGAGGCTTATTCAAGCGGTTAAGTCGCCATGCAAGCACAGCAACGGTGAACTAACCTTCTCGCCTGCCTCGCTGGCGCTCGCAAAGGCGATTCATGCCAGACCCAGCCAGTTCACCTTACTGCCGTGCTTGCATGGCTTTTACCCTTCAGAGTGCCTCTCCCACCACGCTCAATTACTTGGTGATTTCTTCGGCAGAGTCTTTTTTCTCTGCTTTTTTGTCTTCGAATTTTGGTGCACGTTCGTTAATCTGCAGTGCGGCGGGGAAAGTCGCAGGAGCTTCACCGAAGGCTTTCTGAGTGGACTTGATAACCTGTTTACCCAGGGCGAGGTTTGCACCGCCACCCACTACCGCGCCGATGCCGAAGGGTAGCGCGCGTCCGAGCAGTGCGCCGGACCGGCGGGGGAGGAAGCGCTTCACAAACATGTTGCGGATGGTGCGCTCCACGCTGAATGCCTTGCCGGAGTCTTTTTTGCCCATCATCAGACCCCATTTGCTGGTGATTCCTGAAGCGGAGCCGCTTTGAGCTACCAGCGAGTTCATCAGGCTGGCGCCGTCTTCGCCGAGCATAATACCCATGACCATGGTGCGGGCTTCTTCTTCGCTCAGGTTATCTACGCCGTTCAGCTCAGCAATTGCCTGGGCGAACAGGGCCGTGCGTTCCAAATAGCCACCTACGGTTAGCACTGAAAGCCCTACCGAGGTTGCGGTGCCGATACCTGGCACAAAAGCCGAAGCACCGATAGCTCCGCCGCCCACGGTGACGTCGCGAAGGTACTGCTGCTCCAGGCGCTTAGCAATCTGGGAAGGGGTTTCGTTGGGGTGCTTCTCCCGCATCTTCTTCACCATGGAAAGCACAAGGGGGCGCTGGATGCGCAGCACAGTGTCAAGTGTTTTAGTGAGAGCCGGCTTGGGATTGCCGTCTTTATCAAAAGCATTCTTCGTAGGATTAAACATGATTAAAGTAAATCATCTCCCTACTTACTTTTCTTGCAATCCACCCAAAAATTTGCCCACAGCTCACTCCCGCCTACCCGTTCTAGGCAGATGGGCTTTAAGTTGCCCCCTTTGCCCAGATGACTAAACTAGGTGAGGGCCAAAAAGCACAGAGGGAGTTTTATGAAGAACAGAGCATATCCAGGGTCCGCAAGATCAGGCATCAGTGCAGGCGTTGGATTAGTGCTTCTCTCCGCCACTTCTATTCAATTTGGTGCAGCTTTCGCAGTTTACCTTTTCCCTCATATGGGTGCGTGGGGAGTTACTGCTTTCCGTCTCGCCGTTGCCGCATTTTTTATGGTACTAGCGATTCGCCCCCGGATTCGGGCGTGGACGTGGATTCAATGGCGGGCAGTTCTTCTCTTCGGAGTATCTATTGCCGGTATGAATGCGGCTTTTTATCAAGCTCTTTCTCGGATTCCGCTCGGTTTGGCGGTCGCCGTAGAATTCGCTGGGCCGCTTCTGCTCTCGATGGCGCTTTCCCGGCGTCGCATCGACCTCCTCTGGTCAGCAATAGCAGCACTTGGCCTAGGAATTCTGGGGGTAGAAGCTCTCTCCGGTGCTGATGCGGTGAATCCCCTGGGTGTTTTGTACGCTTTCATAGCCGGACTTTTTTGGGCAGGATATATTCTCTGCAGTGCTCGGGTAGGTGAAGTTATCGACGGCGCTAGTGGGCTTGCAGCCAGCCTTGTGATTGCCGCTTTGTTGGTTCTTCCCTTTGGCGTCTCGGGAGCAGCTGTGGCTTTCTGGGATCCTCAGCTCATTCTTTTCGGCGTGCTCACCGGTATTTTGTCATCGCTTGCCCCCGCAATTTTTGAGTTTATGGCGCTGCGAAGGGTGCCGCGAAATATCTTCAGTATTTTGCTAAGTCTTGAACCTGCCATCGCCGCTCTTGGCGGCTGGCTTCTCTTACAGCAGGAAACGGGACCGGTGCGGTGGTGCGCTATTGCCCTATTGATTTGTGCCAGCATCGGCATTACCCGCACCAAACCTATTGAAGTATCTGTTGCCACCACTGAGCTTGAGCTCTTGGGCTACGACGAATCTACGGCAACCGGCGCTCTACCTACCCTCGTCGGATTCCAAACTCCTGTAGATTTAGAAGACCCCGAACGCCCCAGCCCGCTCACACAATCTATCCGAAAAATTGAACTCCCCGACGACTACCGCCCTGAGAACTAAGCCCGTTCTAAAGAGTTGCCACGAACTCGCTGAGCTCATGCGTATCGAGCACGACGCCGGGGTGAGGGCCTGCGGCGCTCAACGTAGCCCGGATATCGGCGGACAGGGGCTGGTCTGTACCCACCAGGATAAGGTTTCCCGGGTACTTAGCGGTCAGCAGTGACTGCTCGGTCAAACACCATACATGGTTGAAAATCCCTAGCATAGTACGAGCTTGGGCGGCAAAGAAGGTGAGCCCCGGGTCATCACCCACGTTCACCACCAGTACTCCCCCACCAGAAAGCTCGTTCTGCAGTTCCCCATAAAATTCAGGGTCGGTCAGGTGCTCAGGAGCCTGCCAGCCGGAGAAAATATCGAGGACTATCGCATCGATTCCCTGCTCAGTTTTGAGCAAGGAGGCCAGGCGGGGAACCGCCGACCGCGCGTCGTCAATCAGAATTTCTAAGGAGCTACCTGCGGGTAAGGGCAACTCATCCAATACCAATGTGGGTAATTCCCGCTCAATATCCACCGCGACCTGCACAGATTCGGGGCGGGTTACCTGAATATAGCGTGCCAGAGTGAGCGCCCCAGCGCCTAAATGTGCTGCCGAAATAGGTTCCTGGGTAGGGCGAAAAACATCAATCACATGAGCGATACGGCGTAAATATTCATAGAAAATGTGGCTCTGATCAGCCATATCAACGTGCGACTGCTCAGCACCGCCGATTTCAAGGATATAACCGGAGTCGCTCAGCCCGTCGGGAATAATGCGCGCGCCAAGACCTGAAAAGGAGAGCTGAACTGTACGAGACTTCATGCTCTCATCGTAGAGGATGCGCCAAGCTTTCCCCGCGCCGATGGCTAATGCAGATGAGCGTAATGTTCGCTCTCCTTCAAAGATTCAGGTTCCAGCTGGAAGGTGGAGTGGCGAATGCTCACCTCAAAATGCTCATTCACACAATTCTGCAAGGCTTTGAGAATTTCAACGGTGTGCCCGGTTTCAAAACATTCATCGCGCAACACCACGTGCGCGGTTAGCACCGGCAAATCCGAAGAAATTTGAGATGCATGCAGGTCATGGACCGCCAAAACGTGTTCCTGGGATTCCAAGTGGTTCTGTAATTTCTGCAAATCAAGGTGAGGTGGAGTCGATTCCAGCAGAACATTGATAGTTTCAAACAGGAGTTTGAGGGTGCGGGGAATAATCAAAATACCAATGAAGAGCGCCACTACGGCGTCTGCCTGATACCAGCCCCACACACCAATCACCAGCGCAGAAACAATCACCGCGACCGAGCCCAGAGCATCGTTGAGTACTTCGAGGAAAGCCGCTCGCATATTAAAGTTTTGACGGTTTCCCCCTACCAAAATGGCTATCATAACAAGGTTGCCCACCAGCCCGATTGCACCAAAAATGAGTACTTCAAACCCTGGAATCTCTGCCGGATTGAAGAACCGCTTAATCGCCTCAACGACGACGAACGCTCCCACGCCCAGCAAAAACGCTGCTTGGAACATGGCGCTGATAACCTCAATACGTTTCCACCCCCATGTGCGTTTCAACGACGACGGGCGCGCAGCAAGATGCGCAGCTACCAGGGCGACAGTAACGCTCAAAGCATCGGTGAAAACATGAACCGTGTCAAAGAGAAGCGCCAGTGACCCGGTAATCCAAGCCCCTGCCAGCTGAAAGGCGAAGAGAAGCCAGGCGATAGCAACAACGAGGGTGAGGCGCTTGGAATCGGCTCCTGTGCCGTGGGAATGGTGGTCATGGCCCATAAGTGAAATGCTCCTAGTAGGT
The DNA here is from genome assembly GCF_042677725.1 of Rothia amarae. Classification (NCBI taxonomy): domain Bacteria; kingdom Bacillati; phylum Actinomycetota; class Actinomycetes; order Micrococcales; family Micrococcaceae; genus Rothia; species Rothia amarae. The sequence continues at coordinate 38,399 of NZ_JBHUCN010000015.1, read as the reverse complement.
TCCGAAATCGCGGTAGGAACCCTGGGGGTCTCCAATTTCGGCGTCTACGTGATCTACGTGCCCTGCGGTGTTCCCCGAGTTGAGCGAATCCAGAAGTTTCTGGCAATTTTCACGGCTGCCTTGAGCCACGATTTCTACCGAACCGTCGTCCAAATTCTTGGCGTAACCCACCAGCCCTAGAGGATTTGCTTCGCCCTTTGCCCACCAGCGGAATCCCACGCCCTGAACACGGCCGGTAACGTTGGCATTCAGCTGAGCTTCAGCAGGTTCCCCGGAGCCTTGCTGAGCGGATTTTTCTCGGTCAAATACGTTAAAGAAACTCATAGAGTAAGCCTACTACACCAGGCGAGGAGGGGTCAGGGGCGTTGGAAATAAGCGGGGGGAGTTTGTACCAGAAAAGCGCCTGTGTACCACGAAAAGCGCGGTACACAGGCGGAAATCTGATACAAACGGGAGGGCGACGAGCCGACGAGCGAAGTAAGAGTTCTTACTTGAAGTCGCGCTTAGCTGGCGCAGCAGCCACAGCCGCGCTCACTTCATTTGATCCTGCCGAGAACGGAATCGCCTTGCCAATAGTGGAGTCGTCAGCAATGACCGCCACCATCACATCAGCAACTAGCTCCCGCGGAGTCTCTGCGTTCTCAGGCTTGAGATTTACCTCGATGCCGGCAGCGGCGTCCTCCGTCAACATACCTGGACCCAAGATAGTGAAGTCCAAATCGGAGTCTCTCAGGTAAGCATCTGCTACAGCTTTCGCTGTCTCGTAGGCGTAGAAACCGTTGTCTTCACCAACCGTATGTGCGTTGCCGGAGCCAAGGTAAGAAACCATAACGTAGCGCTTTACCCCGGTGTGCTCTGCGGCTTCGATGGTTCGAATCGCTGCGTCCTGGTCAATAGCGTAGGTGCGCGAAGTATCGCCGCCGCCCGCGCCGGCACTCCACACCAGAACGTCAGTTTCTGTCTCCTGGAGCATCTTCTCAATCTCGGTAGTAGAAGCATTCTGGATATCCAGGACGACGGCGTTCGCGCCCTTGCTCTCGATGTCCGAACTCTGATCGGCGTTACGAATCACTGCGTTAACGGTGTGCCCTGCCTGAACCAGTTTGGGCTCTGCCAATAAAGCAACCTTGCCGTGGCCACCAATAATCGTTACGTTTGCCATGAGAATCTCCTTTCGAGTTTACGAAGAGTTTTAACCTCTTCTTTCAACAAAACTATCACTGCTTAGTTTTTATTCCCCGTAGTAGATTAGATTTCAACGTTCTTGCCCCACCGAAAGACTCCCATGCAACCCGGACTTTTCATCTTTGACTGCGACGGTGTTCTCGTTGATAGTGAAGTTCTTGCGGTTGAGATTGACCGTATGGTTCTTGAAGAACACGGATGGTCGCTCACTCGCGAACAGGTCATTGAGCATTTTCTGGGGATCCCCATGACTAAGGTGCAGGAAGGTCTCGAAGAGCATCTGGGCCGCCCACTGGGTGCTGACTGGATTGATTCGCTCGAAGCCCGCTATAAAGAGTCGTTTGAGAAAGACCTCAGGCCCGTTCCGGGAATCATCGAAGCATTGGAGCAGCTCGAGGGCCCACGGCGTGTGGCGTCCAGCGGTACTCACGAGCGTATCCGCCATTCTCTCACTTTGTGCAAAATGTTGGGTTATTTTGAAGATTCCCATATTTTTAGTGCCCAGGACGTGCACCACGGAAAATCTGCTCCCGATTTGTTCTTGCACGCGGCGTCGTCGATGGGGGTTTCGTCCGAAGGACTGCCTGGTCATTGAAGATAGCGCCCACGGTGTAACCGCAGCACGCGCAGCCGGTATGAAAGTTCTTGGATACGCCGGCTCAAAAGTTGGAGGATGCCGGTGCCCAGATTTTTGAGGACATGGCAGAGTTGCCGCGTCTGGTTGCCGAAGGCTTTTAGATAACCGAGTGGAGAGAAATAGTGGGTTTCTGGTACAGTGGCATTCGTTCAAGACGTGCGCGAGCGCCGAAAGAGCAGGCCTCCATAGCTCAGGGGTAGAGCATTTCCCTCGTAAAGAAAAGGTCGTCGGTTCAAATCCGACTGGGGGCTCCATGTAAGTCCGCTACTTATCTAAGTAGCGGACTTTTTTGTATTACCCGGCAGTAATGAGAACCGCACGTCATAAAAGAAAATATTTCTATTAATTTTGTTATCGAACCGTGACACTCTTTATTTCGTGTATATCAAACCGTTATGATTGGAAGACACTCGTACATTCCCCCTTGAAATTCTGGAGGTTCTCCATGTTAAAAGAGCTCTTTAGCTCTGTTGGAGGATCAAGGAACCGTTCCGCACGCGGCTTCTTGCTCCTCGTTATTCTTCTATTCATTCCTTCTGCAGCGATTTGGTTCTTTTATCGTTCGCTTTTCCAGGCAGATGCTTCTATTGCAGGAATGATTGCTCTTTCCGCTATTACTGCGTGGCTGTGGGCTTATCTCATTGGCTATGGCGAAGATCAGCACACCGCTGAGATTACCGAATAATTTCAGCTCATCAAAAGGGGCGGTTTCAACCGATGAAGGTTGAAACCGCCCCTTTTCTTTAAGGCTTATGCCTCAGCGAGACTTAGCTACGCCACAAACCGTACGTTTTCGCCAGTTCTGACACTTTGCGAGCGCGCGCCAGGCGCGGCAGGTAGGAGCCGTCTTTAGGTACGTTGCCGCCGCCGGCTTCGTTGAGCATCTCTTGTGCCCATTGAATTTCTTCGTCGCTGGGCGCGAGGGTGAGGTTGATGGTTTCTGCTTGGCGCGGGTCCAGCAAGAGTTTACCTGTCATCCCGTGCATGGTGGTGTAGTGGCATTCTTTCATGAGATCTCCACCGTATTTGCCGACTGAGGGGCCGTCGATGGGGCCGGGTAGTTCTCCTGCACGGGACGCCAGAACTAGCTGAGAGCGCGCGTAGGACAGGGCAATCGGATCTGCGGAGACGCCGGTATCGCGGCGGTAGTCACCTACGCCAAAGGCGAGGCGGAACGTACCGGGCGCGCGGGCGATATCGACGACGTTGAGCATGCCAACTGCCGATTCGATGAGCGCAATAACGGGGGTGCCTGCAGCGAGCATCATGGCAGTGCGGGTTACTTGGTCAGGATGTTCGGTGGTTGCCAGCATCACGCCGCGCAGACCTCTGACGCCGTTGAGTGCTTGAACGTCTTTCTTCCAGTGCTCGGTGCCCATGGTGTTAATACGCACCCAAGCGGTCATGGAATTTTCCAGGAGCTGAACGATTTTTTCGCGGGATGCGTCTTTGAGATTCTCGGGACAACCGTCTTCCAGGTCTAACAGGATGGAGTCCGCTTCTGATTCGAGAGCGGCGGCGATAGTTTCTTCGTCGGCTGCTGCAGAAACTAACAGCCATGTACGAGAAACTCGTGCAGGTAGGGCTGCTGCTCGGTCATTTCGGTGAAAGTGGGGCACGGTCATCCTTCATGCAGAATCGAGTATTTACTTTGATTCTACTTGGGTTCGTCAGGCGGCGTCTGCACTCTTTGCCGTTGAGGGTATCATGTACCCACGCCCGTCTTTCATTTCAAAGACAGCGTCGATTGCTGAGGATGTAATGGAATCGTGAGTGACCATGACGGTGGCGAGCTGGAATTCGCTGGTCAGTTGGGCAAGAAGCGCAACAATAGATGCTGATCGTTCGTGGTCGAGGGCCGAGGTGGGTTCATCGGCGAGCAGGAGGGAGGGGTTCCCCATGAGTGCTCGGGCGATGTTGACGCGCTGGCGTTGTCCGCCGGAGAGCTGGTGGGGGCGACGGTTGCGCATATCCGCCAGCCCAACAACGTCGAGCAATTCGGCGGCGCGGGCTCGGGCATCTTTAAGCTCTTTGCCGCGTGCCCCAGCGAGGTGTGCCATCGCAACGAGTTGTTCTTCTGAAGTGAGGGCGGGGAGCAAATTGGGTTGCTGAAAAATGATGCCGATGTCGTTGCCACGCAGGCGAGTACGTTCGGAATCTTTGAGACCAGAGGTTTCTTGCCCGTTGAGGAACACCTTGCCAGAGGTAGGTTGAATCAGCGTGGCAGCCACAGAAAGGAGCGATGATTTACCCGAGCCCGAGGTACCAACAACAGCGGTGAAACTTCCTTTATCTGCTTGAAACGTGATGGAGTCAAGAGCTTTGAGCATTTGGGGCTGACCGTTGGAATCTACGCCGTCGGGGTATTCGAGAGTAACGTTCTCTAGGGAAAGTACGGTGGTCATTAGTTGCCTCCTAAAGCAATCATGGGGTCAATTTTGGTAATGCGGGCGGTGGCGATAAGCGACCCGGCTAGCCCAATTGCCCAGATTCCTACTGCTGGGCCCAGAACGGTGAGGGGATCAAGCTGGAAGGGAAGAGCATTCTGGGCAAGCGCGCCAAGAACCCAGCCTAAGAGAGCACCCAGTGCAGCTCCTCCAAAGAGGATGATGACGGCTTGAATCATCGCATCGCGCAGAAGGTACCCCGTGGAAGCTCCTAGAGCGCGCAAGACAGCTAAATCGCGAGTGCGCTGGATGGTCCACACGGTCAGGAAAGAGAGAGTCACTAGCGCCGAAATTCCATAGAGGAACCCCTGCATGGCTTGCAGTGATCCGCGTTCTGACTGAAAGGCGGCTAGCCCCTGGAACGATTCTTTGGTGGTGACTGCTTTGGTTCCTGACTGGTCGGCGGCGGAAGTCAGCGCGGCGTCATCTGCATGAGGAGCAGAGATGGCTAACACAGTGCCTACGATCTCTTGATCCGCCGGCTGTTGCGAAGCGCCAGCGTTCACATGCCCGATTTTCTGCCAAGCGGCAGTATCAGCCCACATCACCGGAGTATGCGAGTAGTAGGTGTCAGCAACAATCCCACCGACTGTAAACGTATTTCCGCTGATCGTGACCTTATCCCCCACTTTCGCGCCCGAATCCTGGGCGATAGTTTCTCCCAAAACCACCGTAGAATCGGAAAGATCAGTGGAGCCTTCTAACGCCTGCCCTACCGAATCGTGTAGTAGTGAACTTCCCGCAGGAATACCGAAGACTGCAATCGACGGCGACGCCGCAGACCCCTCTAACACCGTCTGGCTGATACCCACCGGGGTAGCAGAGTCCACGCCGTCCTGGTTCGCCCAGATCTTTTGTTCGCCGGCAGTCACGCTGGAGGAGGTGAATGAAATCTCCGGTTCCTGCGAACCTGCAGAACCAAACACCAAGCGATCTGCCTTGAACGATTCCAGCCCCGCCGTATTCTGCTGACCCAAACCCCCGGTGAGACCGGTGAGCATCACCAAGAGCAGGGTCAGCAACCCTACCACTGCCGCGATAAGAGCAAACCGCCCTCGCGCAGAGAATATTTCTCTTATTCCTAAAAACACTGGATTCCTTTCACCCGTATAGGCTTCTTGCGCCTCTTGCCCGCCACCGCGTCGGCAAGCGGTCCCTATCGCATGGCTCGCTAGCGCTCGCAAATGCGATTCACGCCAGACCCAGCCAGCTTGCCGACCTCGGCACCGGGCTGACAGGCGCAACCCATCTATAAACCTCGACTTCTCTTCTTCTATTCTGGAAAAATCTGGTTTCTAGCACATCACGTGAACGGTTGAACCTCTTATCAACCATTTGGTTGATAGGGCAGGCAGGCGGAATATCTTCACAGTGGGTACCTTAGAATTATCAGAACCTCTTTGCTGAAAGTAGACCCATGAATCCAGCCCCCGAAGAATCATCTGTTCTGCAGATTTTGCGCATCAGTTTGCACGTGATGTTCGCTTTTTTGCTGGCAGTAGGTTTTATTTCGGCGCTTCAGGACGACGCCGCCCCCGGCAGACTGACGGTGGGCTCGCTCGCACTGGCGCTGACGTATATGGCTGGCACTATCGTGGAGAACCGGTTTGCCCGGGGAAAGTTCGGCGGAGTTCGCGGAGCTAATCTGGTGCGTTCCCGCCCTGCGCTAGCGAGAACCTGGCTAGCGATTGTCGTGATGCTGTGGCTTGTGTTGCTGTACCATCACAGTAGTTTCACCTGGATGATGTTCCCTCTCGTCTTCCTGTGTATGCATCTGCTACCGGTTATTCCGGCATTGGGGGCGGTGGCTCTTCTTACCGGCATTTCTATCGGGCTTCCCGCGATTCAGACACAGCACGAAAGCGCTCACGAACTCAGTGCCGGTGCCATCATTGGGCCCAGCCTGGGCGCGCTGTTAGCCATCATTATTTCGCTTGCATACCGTCAACTTCACCGAGATTCCCTAGCGCATCAGCGTACCGCCGAGAAACTTCGCGCAACCCAAGCTGAACTTGCTCAAAAAGAGCACGAATCGGGGAGGCTGGAAGAACGGGAAAGGCTCGCCCGTGAAATACATGACACGCTCGCCCAGGGGCTCTCTTCTATCGTGCTGATTTCCAGAGCAGCAGCAGCAAAACCCACCGCCCCAGAGGTAGGAGAACAGCTCAGCGTAATCAACCGCGTCGCCGCAGATAACCTTGCAGAAGCCCGCCGCTTCATCCGAGACCTTTCCTCTCCCTCTCTCACTACATCGCTCGTCCCAGCTTTAGAGCGCCTTTGTGCCGAGACTCAGAGAATGGTATCTGCCCGAGGCGATTCGCTCTCTTGCACGGTGCACCTTGATGGGGATCAGTCTCCGCTGAGTGCCGCAGAGCTTCCCGAACCTATCCAAGAGGCTCTCATACGCATTACCCAGGGAGCTTTAGCCAACGTTGCAGCTCATGCCCATGCCCAGCACGCCGTCGTTACCCTGGGGCTATGGGAGCACACCACCACTTTAGATATTTTTGACGACGGCCGCGGTTTCATCCCCACGCTTGCTGCCGAGGCTCACCCGACCCACCCCGCTGATGGCTCAGGCTACGGGCTAGTATCCCTCCGAGCTCGCGCCGTCGAAATCGGCGCAGAGCTGGCCGTAGAATCTACTCCGGGTGAAGGTACAGTAGTGACTCTTTCCCTACCTCATTCATCGCTTACCCAAGGACGCTCATGACCGTATCTATTATGTTGGTTGACGATCATCCCATCGTGCGTGCCGGGTTGAAAGCAGTCTTCACTTCCTTCGAAGATATTGAGGTTATCGCAGAAGCCTCAGACGGCGCAGAGGCACTAGATGTTTTACAGCAGGTCACCCAGAACGGCACAGCGCCTGACGCTGTCATCATGGATCTACAGATGAAACCCATGAACGGGATAGAAGCTTGCCGGGCTATTACCCAGGCAGGCGGGCCGCCGGTGCTGGTGCTAACAACTTTTGATACCCAATCGGATATTGTGGCAGCGGTCGAAGCCGGAGCGCTAGGCTACCTCCTCAAAGATGCCCCGCCCCAGCAAGTGCACGATGCTGTTTTAGCTACGGCGGCAGGCCGCAGAACTCTTTCTCCACATATCACTGAGGTATTGCTTGACCGGATGCGCACCCCCGCTCCCGATTTGAGCCCGCGAGAAATTGAACTTCTCCAAGCACTTGCCACTGGAGCCACTAACAAGCAACTGGCCAAGCAACTTTTTATCTCTGAGGCGACTGTAAAAACCCACCTCGTCCATATCTATTCCAAGCTGGGAGTGGATAATAGGACGGCGGCAATCGGCGTCGCGCGGGAAATGCGGCTTATTTAAAGAGAATCGCCGCCGGTTCATGGTGAACCGGCGGCGATTCTTTTTTCAATAATTCGACGGCGGAACTTAGTCCTGTGCCTGACGGATTTCCTGCCCCTGAACGTCAGAGGTATTATTCGCCGCAGCAATCATGCGGGCTTCTTGCTCAGCTTTGTAATTAGCTGAAGCGAAGTGGCGATCTTTGTACGCCAGCGCGGGAACTTCCACGAACTTATACATGGCAATTCCTACCACCAGGCCGAGAGCGACCATGAGAAGGACCATCACGGGACGGGGCAAGAATTCCAGGTGGGGTTCAACCAGGCGGTAAATAACATCATGAGAGAGGTAGATGGAGTAGCTGGAAAGTCCCAACAGCTGCAGGAATCGCCACTGGAGTAGTTTCATGAGCTTAGTGCCCAGCGGCTGGCGTCGAGCTACCTGACCCCACAGCACCATCAGTGCGGCAGCAATAGCCTGGAGGGAATAGCGTGCGGTATCGCGGAAGAAATCATCACGAATTACGAGTGAGAAAAGGTAGATTCCTACAGCTACCACAATCACCCAGTTACGGCCCAGCAAGGGAATGCTACGCCCGGCACCAGTAAGAGAAGAATCGGCAAACCGAGACCCACGGATGGAGCGGCCCTGAACCATGTCGGTATTTCGGTATTTAAAGAACCAGACAGCCACGAGAGTGCCTACAGCGATAGCTTCAACGCGGGTATCGGTACCGAAGTAAATACGGTCAGAACTTGCGCCGTTGAGGAACAGGAAGAATCGTGAGAGATTCGACCATACAATGGCAAAAATAGCGAGGCTCACTACGATTTTGAGGTAGTGCTTGCTCTTGACGGCAAAGAGCCAAATCAGCGCGAAGACCAGGTAGAACTGTTCTTCAATCGCTAGGGACCAGGTGACATGAGAGCCGGGGAGAACGGTGACTTGGGAATCAAGATAGCGCCAGTTAAAGAAGAAGAAAATCTGCCCGAGGAAATCACCAATATTGACGGCGCCACCGAAAGCCATATAGATCAGGGTTGGGATGATTAGCGCGAGAAAGAGGGGCGGGGCGATTTTGATGAGGCGTCGCATATAGAAGCCACCGAGGTCGAACCCTCCAGTTTTATCTCGTTCTCGCAGGAGCAAGAACGTAATGATAAAGCCTGAAATGACAAAAAAGATGGTGACGCCGGATCCGCCGGGTACAAAGGTCAGTCCTGCATGCGAAAAAACGACGAGCAAAACTGCAAATGCACGCATTGCATCGATGTGAGCGTAGCGATTCAAGGGGGTCCTTCTGGTGTTTCTAAATGGTACAAGCGAGTGCGAACGGTACATTTTGAGCAAAATGCACCATAACAGCAAAACCTACCACCACTTAGCTGGGATTGTTAGCCGCCTTAATGGGGATAGTTCTGTCATATTACCTCTGGTCGGAGTGCTTGTATTTGCGCTGAACCAGCTGAACAAGAGAGACGCTCCCCCAGGTAGCTACACCGACTGCACCCCACAACGGCGGTGGAGCGTGCACCAGTTCCAACGCAAATAACAGGCCAAATGCAATGGAATTTTCTGAAACTGCTAGCAAAGCGCCAGCGCCAACCACCATGAACGGCAGTAAACTCTCGCTGTTTCCAGTCACTATTGCACAGGCTCCGCCCAGCGCACCGCCCAGGGCAAGCGCAGGAGTAAGCACCCCGCCTTTGGCTCCTGCAGCCAAGGTGAGAAACGTAAAAAATGGTTTCAGAAGAATCAGTAGGAGGAAACCTAGGAGACTAATGTTTCCCGCAAAACCGTTCTGAAGAATGAGGACGCCGTTACCCGAAATATCCGGGGCAACCAGCATCACTAGACCGGTTAGCGCCAGCACCACACCGATGGTGAGCGGCAGAAAAGCCCCTTGTACGGTGGAAGATTTCTTGTTGGCGTGCTGCGCTATCTGACGAAATACAAAGCCAGCTACAGCGATAAGAGGGATAGAGACAACTGCCCAGACCCATACTTCCCAGCGCACCGCAGAAAAAGTCAGGGGGTAAAAGGCGTTGTTACCTAAGAAGATATGGGAGAGTAACACCGCGCCCCAACTAGTCACCGATGCCACTGCAAGAGAGAACCAGTTGCACCTACCCATCATTACGCACACCGTATATGCGATTCCCGCCCAAGGCGTGTTGTACACTGTTGCCAAAGCCGCCCCTGCCGCCGACGCCGTCACTAGCGCTCGATCAGGGTCCTGTACTTTGAGCAACGTACTCAAGTGAAAAGAATAGACACCCGCTAGCTGTCGGGGTGCTCCTTCTCGACCGATCGAAGCTCCTGCCCCGACCACCGTAAGCTGTAAAGTGGCATCGAGAGTGTTTCGTGCGAGAGGAAAGGTGGAGAGTTTTTGCCCCAAGGCCTCGCTTATCGATCCCAGGGGTTTAGCTCGAACGAACCACCAGAGAAGCCCTACCGTAACCCCTGTGCACGTCATGGCAAGCAATAGAACCCACCGGGGGTAAGCGCTTAAATGATGAAAGATATTTTCAACTGCGTGCAGAAAATAAGTAGAGAGAACACCTGCGAGAGCCGCGCAGACGATAGCAACAGCAGTGGCACAAAAAAGGGGGAAATAACGTTTCGCTAGAAGAGACCCACGCACGCGATTAGCCTCGTTCGCCTAGTTAGTAGATTCGCGATGCGCCTGCGCAAGTTTAGCTTCGGCATCTTCAATATGCTCAATTACTGTTTGTAGACGCCGGCTCACTGCAACTTTCCGGGAACACGAAAGCTGGCAGTCGCCCTGGCAACGCACCATGGCGAGAGCCTCGGCACACAGGGCAACGGCATTGCCAGCGCGCGAGAGACTGCGGTGAAGATCCGAATACGTACCGTGGGGTGACGCCGGTATATCGGTTCCCTGACTAGGTGCAAGAAGCTGTGCTTGGCGGGCAATATCTCGCACACGGGGCAAAAGATCTGCTAATGCGTTTGCCTCTGGAATAAGAAGTTCAAAATTTTGGTCGTGAGGAAGCTTCTCTAAAATCTGGTGGAAACGGTCAATTCCACGACGAAAACGGTCATGGGCACGCCGCCAGACTCCGCGCCCCAACTCGGCGTCGTCTCTGCGGCTTTGCAGCATGTCTCTGATTCCCATAGAGCCTCCTCCCGTTTGTTCCATACTGAGGTTACCCTAAATTGTTGAGGGACGATTCGTCACCTAAATAAAAGTATAAAAACTCGCTCCGCCCACTTCATGGACAGTGAGCGGAGCGAGCGGTACACGGTTTATCCAACCGACAGAGGGGTCAGCAACAGCGAGCGCCAGGGTTCTCGTCTAGTCGACGGTGATAATCACGCCAGAATTCTCGCTCGCTCATCGGAGCGTGATCGCACCCCGTTTGGCGGTGGTGGGCAAGATATTTTTGGTATTTATCTCCACCCAGCATGCCAGAGGTAAACCACTCTATCGCTGAGATAATCTCTTTGATCTTATTCATAGAACGCCCTCGCTTAGTGAGCCGAATGACCCGCAGAACCGGCGATTTCCTGAGGATGTTTCCGGTAGAACTCTGCCCATTCTTTCTCAAGTTTCTTCTCTGCATCGGTGGCAGTGAGCCCTGCCGGTGCAAAGATTCGAGATTCGATATAGGGGTTCTCGCGGGTTTCCTTCTGCTGACCCTTGGCAGCGCGCATGACTTCAAGAACTGCCATAAGAACCACGATTAGAGTAAGCACCACGAAAATGATGGAGAGCGTTCCCTGCACCATGGTATTGCGAAGAACCGCTTCCATTGCCGCGGGAGTTTTCGCCGCGCCAAAGGAGGAAGCACCGGATTCCAGGGCGTCCTTGAAAGCAAAATGATTCGCCCAGTAACCCACCTTGGGGTTTGAACTAAAGATTTTCTGCCAAGAACCAACCACGGTAACTACTAGGTCAAAGGCGAGAGGTAGAGCAATAATCCACAGGTACTTGAATTTGCCCTTATTTGCTGCGATGGCAAGGCAAACCGCGAGCGCCACGGCAGCAAGCAGCTGGTTGGCGATGCCGAAGAGCGGGTAGAAAGTATTGATACCGCCCAAAGGATCGGTGACGCCAAGAATCAGGATGCTACCCCAGCCAGCAACCATGATGGCGGTGGTCAGCCATGCGCCCAAGCGCCAGTTGTGGTCATTAAACCGGGGGAAGAAGTTGCCCAGCGTATCCTGCAACATGAATCGGGCTACACGCGTTCCGGCGTCCACCGCGGTGAGGATGAAGAGTGCTTCGAACATGATGGCGAAGTGGTACCAGAAGCTCATGAGGTCGAAGGCGGGCATCATCTGATGCAGAATGGTTGCCATACCGACGGCGAGGGTGGGTGCGCCGCCTGTACGCGAAACGATGCTTTGTTCGCCTACATGCTGGGCGGTTTCGCCGAGGAGTTCAGGGGTTACGTGGACTCCGGTAAGCCCCAGCGAATTCACGAACGCCGCTGCGCCTTCGATTGTGCCTCCGGTAGCGCCCGCAGCTGAGTTCATCGCAAAGTAGATTCCGCGGTCTACGGTCACAGCAGCTACGAGAGCCATGATTGCCACGAATGATTCCATGAGCATACCGCCGTAGCCGATAAAACGAACCTGGCGTTCTTTTTCCACCATCTTAGGAGTGGTGCCCGAAGCAATCAGCGCGTGGAAGCCCGAAAGTGCACCACAGGCGATGGTGACGAAGAGGAAGGGGAAGAGCGAACCGGACCATACGGGGCCATCGGAACGGGAAGCGAATTCGGAGAAGGCAGGTACAGAGATCTCTGGGCGGACAACGATAATGCCCACTGCCAGTAAAATGATGGTTCCCACCTTCATAAAGGTAGAGAGGTAATCGCGCGGGGCGAGCAGGAGCCAAACAGGCAAGATAGCGGCAACGAAACCGTAGATAATAACTGCCCATGCGAGGGTAACGCGGTCGAGAGTCAGATATTGTGCACCCCAGGATGTCTCAGCCACCCAGCCGCCGGCAATAATTGCGACCATCAGCAAAATGAATCCGATGAGGGATACTTCGCCCACTTTGCCCGGGCGCAGATAGCGCAGATAGACACCCATAAAGAGTGCAATGGGAATGGTCATACCCACGGAGAACACGCCCCAGGGTGATTCGCCCAGTGCGTTGACAACCACCAGCGCCAAGATGGCGGTAATGATAATCATGATGGTGAGCGTGGCAAGGATGGCTGCGTAACCGCCTACGGTACCCAGCTCTTCCTTGGCCATCTGCCCCAGCGAGCGTCCGCCACGGCGCATCGAGAAAAAGAGTACCAAGTAGTCCTGCACAGCACCGGCAAAAATTACGCCGACAATAATCCAGATAGTTCCGGGAAGAAAACCCATTTGCGCAGCGAGCACAGGGCCGACGAGCGGGCCGGCACCGGCGATAGCGGCAAAGTGGTGGCCGTAGAGAACACGACGATCGGTAGCTGCGTAGTCTTTGCCGTCGGCATCATACTCAGCGGGGGTTGCCCGGCGGTCGTCGGGATTAGCCAGTTTCGCCTCAACATAACGGGCATAGAAACGGTAAGCGATGAGGTACGAGCAGACCGCGGCAAAGACGAACCAAATACCGTTGACGGTCTCGCCCCGCACGATGGCGAGCATAAACCAGCTGATGGCACCTACCAGAGAGATAGCTACCCAGAGGGCTATCTTCTTAGGGGTCCATTTCTTTTCTTCTGCCGCAATAATCTCGGGATCCACATAGGCCGGTGGCCGTTCATGCTCCAAGAGGTCGGTGGAGGACGCAGAATTTTCACGCATGGAAAGTCCTTCGGGGATAGAAAGTGTGTGTAATTTAAACCATATACCTGAGTTATCTACAGCACAATCTGCCCCGGCGTCCTCCGTCTGCCGTCAAAAATTAGCTCATGGTGAGCACAATTTTTCCGCGATGATTGCCCGAGTCAAAGTATTCATGTGCTTCTTGCACCTGTTCAAAAGGGAAGGAGCGGTCGAGGCCAGGGCCAATGTAGCCCTTTTCAATCAGTGGCCACACTACTTCACCCACACCTTTCACGATTTCAGCTTTTTGCTGGGCCGGTCGCCCTCGCAAAGTCGTACCGTGGATATTGAGGCGGCGCGACATCATCAGCCCCAAATTAGCTTCAGCCTTTGCCCCACCCTGCAAGGCAATAATGCACAGGTGACCGTCCTTTGCCAGCGACGAAAGGTTATCAGCAAGGTACTTTCCGCCGACGACGTCGAGGATATAGTCCACGCCATCTTCGGTTTCATCGGCGATTACTTCCCTGAAATTTTGTTTCTTATAGTTGATGGCTTCTACACCCTGCCCTTGAAGATAGGCACATTTTTCAGGCTCTCCTGCAGTAGCAAACACTTTTACGCCCAGGTACTTCAACAGCTGGGTGGCGTGCATACCGATTCCGCCCGTTCCGCCGTGAACGAGCGCGGTCTTGCCCTGGTTTTGTGCAAGCTCCGCAGAGAGACCTGCTGCCAACACCAGGTTGGAATAGACGGTCGCGGCAACCTCAATCAGTCCTGCAGCTTCTTCTATACTCACGTTCTTGGGCACGGGTAGCGTGTGTTCGGCATTCACCGCAACAAATTCGGCATATCCACCGCTCCCTAAAAGCGCAACTCGCGATTGACCTACCAAAGAAGAATCGATACCCTCGCCAACTTCTACAATTTCTCCGGCAACTTCTAGCCCATAGATTGCCGACTCGCCGGCAGGGACAGGGTACATATTGCGACGCTGCATGGCGTCGGCGCGGTTGATACCTGCAGCCATGACCTTGAGGAGAACCTGACCTCGCTGAGGTTGAGGCTGGGGTTCGTCGGTGATTTCTAGAACATCTGGACCGCCATGCTCATTTTCAACTACAGCTTTCATGTCTCCTCTTTCTCTGAGCGTCTTTTCTATCCACCGTACGCATCATTACCCACTCTTTCCAGAGAAAACCTATGCTTTCTACCACTTTGAGCGGTTCATATTTTGCAATCGCCCACGGCATCCATTAGAGTTTTTCCTCAGGGATGGTTGTCCGAGCGGCCGAAGGAGCTGGTCTTGAAAACCAGTAGGCGGCAACCCCGTCTCAAGGGTTCAAATCCCTTACCATCCGCGAGATAAGTCTCGGGTTCGAAAGAACCCGAGACTTTTTTGTTTCTCCGTAGTTTTCATCCACCCCTCAGGCTTGCCCACTGAAGCAGCATTTTGACCGGTTCTGAGAAAGCAGTTAGTATAGTGAATACTGTGTTGCAATGTAGCGCTATGTTGACGAGCTACAAGCGATGCGGTGTTGGAGACGTGCCAGAGCGGCCGAATGGACTTCACTGCTAATGAAGGGTCGGGCTTAAACTCGACCGGGGGTTCAAATCCCCCCGTCTCCGCCAGAAAGAAAGCCCCTGTTCCCTTGAGAAATCAAGGAAACAGGGGCTTTTGGTGCCCGCTGGCAGGAGTTACACCAACGCTTTGATAACCCTCGATTTCTGGCTGAAAAATGGTTTTGATTAATGAGTTACCTTTGAGTAATCACGAGTAACTCTATAATTCTCTTGAACGTCTCAAGGGTTCCTTATACCTGCCCGATCCAACAAATGTAGTTCAGCGGATTTTTCGTGAACTAGCGGACATTTTGTGCATGATTCTTATATTGTTTAATTACTCTTACTCGTCATCATTAGAAGAAAGACTCACTCGTGTCATTCGAATCAGGTATCAACGAACTAACCCAGAAACTTCGAGAGCAACAAGACTCCATCCAAACAGAGGAAGCCACGAAGAACGCTTTCATCATGCCTTTCATTTCCAGGGTATTAGGGTATGACGTGTTTAATCCTCTTGAAGTCGTCCCGGAATTTACTGCTGACCACGGTACCAAAAAGGGTGAAAAAGTGGACTACGCCATCATGCAGGACGGTGAAGTCCAAATTTTGATTGAATGTAAACGAATCGGTGACGATCTTAACATCAACCATGCATCACAGCTCTTCCGATATTTCTCAGTTACTAACGCACGCATCGGCGTCCTGACCAATGGGCGCGTATTTAATTTCTTCACTGATTTAGATTCACCCAACATCATGGACAAGCGCCCGTTCTTGGTCTTAGATTTGCTAGAAATCGATGAATCAATTCTTCCTGAGTTAAAGAAAATTACTAAGGAAACCTTCGATTTAGATTCCATCGTATCGGCGGCGGAAGAACTCAAGTATGTAGGAGCTCTCAAACGAGAGATTGGCGCAGAGTTCAAAGAGCCAACCAACGACTTTATCAAGATGCTAATGAGTAGAGTCTCTGACAAAAGAGGCACTGCTGATAATCTTGCCCTGTTCCGTAGCTTGGTAGAAAAAGCCACTAAACAATATCTAAAAGAACAAGTGAATGAGCGCCTCAAAACTGCGCTCGGAGACTCTGATATCTCTGTTTCTATATCTGAAACAGATTCTTCAGCAACAGATGAGTCCAGTGTTAATAAGCCAGCCACAGAGGAAGCGCATGATAACGGAGTAGTCACTACAGAAGAAGAACTAGCAGGATACCAAATCGTTAAGGCAATTGCCTGCTCAGAAGTAAAACCTCATCGAATTGCTCACCGCGATGCCAAAAGCTACTTTGCAATTCTGTTGGATGATAATAACCGTAAGCCCGTTGCCCGACTGCACTTTAACGCAAAATCACAGAAATATATCGGCATTTTTGACGAAAATAAGGTGGAGACTCGCCACCCAATTAGCGATTTGGATGATATTTACCAATTTGCAGAACAGATACGCTTCACCATAAATTCTCTTTCAAAGTAGCTTACTTGCAAGGAGTTTGGTGAGTTGATGCGTCCGAATTAGCAAAGCGCGTACCGGCGAATGCGACTTGCGAGTTTTGCGAAGCGAAGCGAGCAATGTTTGAGCTGGAGCCGTTTTGACGGTACGGCGCGAAGGTAATTTAACCAAGGAATTCATCCAAGCAGAAAGCCCCTGTTCCCTTGAGAAATCAAGGAAACAGGGGTTTTTGGCATTCGTTTGTGTAAAACGCGCCCAGCCTCTAACTGAACGTCCGAAAAGCAATAAGCTTAGCCTCACCCGGCGCCAGCTCGTTCCAATTTCCCAGCACCTCAAAAACGACAACCGAAGCAGGCGGGAACCCATAAGAAATCTCCGTGGATGCCTCCACCGCCGAATCTGAGCGCATGAGTTCCATCGCGGCATCCTGCACACCCGGTAAATGCGCCACCAGCATCAGCGAATTGACGGCAGAAGGGGCATGGTTAATCGCCCCGATGAGAGCCGACGACGGCGCGTTATACAGGCGTTCGTCCAAAGACGCCGTAGGAGCTTTCTCCCCCAGCGCGTCCTCAATCCACGTAGTGGTCTGCCGGGTGCGCAAAGCCGCCGATGAAATAATCATCTCGGGAATCGTCCCAGTTTCCTGTAACCACTGCCCTGCCTCAGATGCCTGACCATGACCGCGCTGAGTAAGAGGGCGGTTGAAATCGTCCAGCCCCCAGTCCGCCTCTGCATGGCGCATAATGATGAGCATTTTAGAATCGTGACGCTTTGAAAATTCAGGCATACCTAGAGTCTATTGACCCAATAGAAAAGTCTGCAACATATAGACAATTTCATCAGGCTTATCAGCATGAACCCAGTGGCCAGCGCCCTTGAGCGTCACTTTTCGCACGCGCGGAAACAATTCACGCATAGGGGCAGAGTCTTCGGGGCGAATATATCCCGACTGTTCCCCAGCCACCCACAGAACCTCTCCCTCGAACTGCGCAACGGGCTGCTCCCATCCCATAATTTTTTCCAGATTGTTATAGAGCATCTGCAGGTTAGGCTCCCACACGAACTCGCCGTTGCGGCGCGTCAGGTTTTGAAGCAGAAATCCCCGCGTGCCGTCCTGTGGAACCGCCGGCTCTAGCGCCTGGCTCGCCTGCCCGCGTGTCGAAAAGTCTTTCAACGAAAGAGCTAGCATGCTTCCCAGCAGGTGATCGAAATTTCCGCTCGATGCCGACGGCGCGATATCGAGAACAGCCAGCTTCTTGACCAGGTGAGGATAGCGAAGCGCCAACCGCATGGCGATTTTTCCACCCATAGAATGCCCGACGACATCCACGGCGCAATCTTTCGCAAAGTCAGCGGAGAGAAATTCGGCAACAAGATCTGCCATCTCGTCATAATCAAAATCTTCAGTCCAAGGTGAAGCTCCATGGTTAGGCAAATCTACCAATAATACGGTGAAGTCATCCCCCAGACGCTTTGCGATAGTTGTAAAGTTCTTTCCTCGGCCCATCAGCCCGTGCAGAAAAACCACCCGATGAGCACCATTTCCTACAATCTCGTGCGCTAGTTCCCGACCCTGTTGCATCTATCTACACTCCTTGAACGATTTCCCTCCATACTAAAGAATCCGCCGGCACTGAGCGACTCAGTACCGGCGGATTCAAGAAAATCAGATTAGATGGAGTATTCGGGAGCTGCCCAGACTACAACTTCTGGGTGCTCATAGAAGCGATAGCCCTGGCCGCGTACAGTGCGCACGGTATTTGCCAAACGCCCTAGTTTAGAACGCAACCGGCGGATGTGAACGTCAATGGTTCGCTCATTAGGAATTTCTTCGGCTTCCCGCCAAAGACTGTTGAGCAATTCATCGCGACCCACGGTACGCGCAGCGTTTTCTACCAGGTAGTTCAATAGCTCAAACTCTTTATAGGTGAGGTTGAGAATCTCACCGTCCAGGAATACTTCGCGGCGGGAAAGGTCAATCAAGACGCCGACGTTGTGCCCGGGCGCGTTGTCCTGACTGGACTGCTGAACCATGAGGTGCGACTCTGGCTGATGGTGCACTGCAGTAGGGTCGCCCAAAGCGTTGCGCACTACCTCTAGATCCGAACCTTCGGCATCCGATGGGGCAAGCGCAACGGCTGCGTAAGATTCAGCTTCAGGAGCCAAGTTATGGGCGTATGCACGTAGATCTTGCACAATACGAACCAGTGAAGTGCCGTTTGAGGCAGCGGTTTCTTCGGACAGACCAACGTAAATCACAAACCCCCGAGCCTCATTCTCAGCCTGCTGCTGAGGACGCGCGGCGGTTTGTTCTATTTGGCTTGTTGCCATGGGGCGCAAATTGGCAGGTGACAGATGGGCTCGACCCTCCCCCATGTAGTAGGGTTGAGCTCCAGCGCGCTGAGCATTATTACGACCGCGCTGGGAAATATGCACGTATCCGGGAGCACCTGACATGAGATTACCTGCTTCGTTGAAGTGGGATGCGGCAATCTTGAAATCGTTCCCTTAAAACCCACAGTGGAGTGTAGAAGTTCTTCGACGATGCCTCATCGCTTTACTTCTTCAATCGTGGTCTGAATCTCTCAATAAATCAAGTAATAAATGTGTCTTTTTTGAAGGAAACAGCTATTTAAGGGGGATTCCCTCCCCGCCAAAGGCCTAAGTAAACTTCATAAAATGTGAATAGAAATACAAAAATTCTTTATTTATACATCTAGATACTTAGTTTTAGGCACGGCTCAAATCTGGTAAATTTATATTTTCCTGAACAACACCTGAGTTAGACTGCTTGTCAAGAGGCTTGACGAAAAAACTGATTTTACTCCTCAGATATTTTATAGCGAAAGTAGCTTGTCTCGAATCCTAGACCTTCAGGCACATCGTTTTCCCACACAAAACAACACTGTGGCAACCACCTAAAACCACCCGCTCTTCAACTCGCTCCCCCATCAATCAACCCGTCACTAGTAGTAAGCGTTCGGAAAGTCTTAAGATCTATCCCCTCCCACCGGGAACCTAGGGGCAAAAACCAGATACCCCACATGAAAACAGCACGTGGAATCGCAAGGATTGACCACCGCAAGCAGCAACCCGCCTACTCCTCCAAGATGCATCGACACTCCAGAAACGTCGCCTCACTAACACCTTGAAACTTCCCAGGTAAAGGTTAGGTAACAAACTGCATATATACAGTGATGAAAAGCGCCGTAAGTAAAGCAAAGCTTCACTTACGGCGTTTAGTGATTTACATTACTTCTCGATTATTCGGCCAGCCCATACAGGCGGTCGCCGGCGTCACCCAGCCCCGGCACAATATAAGCTTTCTCGTTCAATCGCTCGTCCTGAGTCGCCAAGAAAAGATTAACGTTCTCCATGCCTGCCACTCCCTGCTGAAGCGCCTCGATACCCTCAGGAGCACCAATAATGCACAAGCAGGTAATGTGGTCGGCTCCGCGTTCACGCAGAAATTTAATGGTTTCAATCAAGGTGCCACCAGTTGCCAGCATGGGATCCAAGACGTAAACCTGACGACCGGTTAAGTCCTCAGGCAGGCGCTCCGCGTAGGTCACGATATCTAGAGTTTCCTCATTACGCGCCATGCCTAAGAAACCCACCTCAGCGGTAGGTAGCAACTTGGTCATACCCTCCAGCATGCCCAACCCCGCGCGAAGGATGGGAACCACCAGCGGACGGGGGCTCGCCAACATACGCCCCACGGTCTTTGCCACGGGAGTTTCAATCTCACGTTCTTCTGTACGAATACCGCGAGTTGCTTCATAAGCCAGCAAAGCAACTAGCTCTTCTACCAGCTGACGAAAAATGGGCGAAGGAGTGTTCTTATCACGAAGAACTGAAATTTTATGGTCTACAAGAGGGTGATTAAGAATGGTAATCTGCATACCTTCAAGCTACCACTTTTCCAAGTTCCCATGCGTCAGAAAAAGGGGCAAAAGAAAAGCCCCCGAGTAAGAGAGAACTCGGGAGCTTTCGCTGGCGGTGACGGAGGGATTTGAACCCTCGGTACGGGGTTACCGTACACAACATTTCGAGTGTTGCACCTTCGGCCGCTCGGACACGTCACCAACTGTGGATACTTTACTCGCAGTTTGCTAACTTCTCAAACTTTTAACTCTCTGTACGGTGTTTAGTGAGAAATATAAGCATCAATAGTTAACATGACGGCGCGAGTGGCGTCCTCAGCGGTTCGCGAAGCGTTGTGAATCTCATGATCCATGGAGAGCATAAAAGTTGAGCCAAAAATAGCTACCGCGATAGCCTCGGGATCTTGTGCTTTATCTACCGTGTAACGGGTGGAAATACTCCGTACGAGGTCTTCAAGCACGCTCATCAATTCAGCACGAATTTGAATCATAGTTTCAGACCACGACGCCTTGCCCTTCCAAACTTCTGCAATCCACAGGCGCGCAAAGCCCGGATGATTCTCCAAGTAGAGAAACGCTGACTTTACTGCCCCTCGTATTGCCTCACGCGGATCATTCTTTTGAGCACCCAGCAAGATTTCTTCTTTGAGAAGATTTGCTCCATACTGCAACAGCTGTTCGACCATGGTCTTCTTAGAACCGAAGTTATAGTAAACCGTTCCTTTAGAGACACCTGCCTTCAGAGCGACCTCTTCCACTGTGGTAGAGGAAGGGCCTTTTTCGCTCATAATTTCCAAAGCTGCTTGAAACAGCTTGAGCTGAGTACGGTGGGTACGCCCGGGACGTCGAGAATCAGCGTTCACTACCGGGACTGGGTACTGAAATTCCTGCGTAGAGGGTCGTTGAATAGAAGAATTCATTAGACCGCGATCTCCGGGTTAAGTGTCTTGAGGGTCCAGGTACGGTTCTTTCGGGTTCCTAAATAACCTAAGAATAGCCCAATGAATCCCCACAAAAGCAACATTGCGATGATGACCGGCAGAGCCCCGAGGTCAATTCCATAGGCAAGTCTACGTACACCGCCAAGGGCGTATCCCATCGGCAGTACAAAGTGAAGCCATCTGATGGGATCAGGCAGGGTCTGATAGGGCATCATACCGCCCGCAGTAACCAGCTGGATAATCAAAATAATCAGACCCAATAGTTTACCTGGGGCATCGAGCAAAGCGACTAGGCCATAAATCACAGCGGTGTAGACCAGGGATACCAGAAGCAAGAAGAAGAACACCATGACGGGGTGTGCAAAGTTAAACCCTAGTACCTTATCAACGACCAGGTAGAGCAGGAATGCCTGCAAAATACCTACCACGCCAAAGGGTCCCCATGCGCCTATTGCAATGCGAACGGAGTTCGCGTTAGAAGCAAGGGCGCGGGTATTTTTAGGGCGCATAGTCTGCACCAGCATCAGAGCACCAATCCACAATGCAAGAACCATAAAGAAGGGTCCCATGCCCTCACCGTAGTTCTCTCCTGATGCCAAGGACGTCCGGTTGAGATCTACCGGGTTAGACATGGTTTCTGCAGTATCTCGTTGCTGGCTATCGGTCAGAGAAGGAATCTTTTTAACACCATC
This sequence comes from Rothia amarae, assembly GCF_042677725.1. NCBI lineage: Bacteria > Bacillati > Actinomycetota > Actinomycetes > Micrococcales > Micrococcaceae > Rothia > Rothia amarae. Next base: position 16,538 of record NZ_JBHUCN010000015.1, on the reverse strand, counting down.
AGAGAGTCCAGTTGCCAATTCTCCTGAACCGTCCTGAAGATCGCCAGCACCCGACTGCGCTTGCCCGATTCCTGAATCCAGTTCAGAGGCGCCATCTTTCAGGCTGGTAGCGCCGTCGTCGAGTTTAGTAGCGCCAGAATTGAGATCCTTCTGACCTTCTAAAGCTGTCTGTTCGCCGTCAGCAAGTTGATGAGCGGAGGCTGCCAAGGTAGATGAACCATCGGCAAGTTTCTGCGTGCCGTCTGCAAGAGTAGACGCGCCTTCGGAGAGCTTGCCGGTGTTATCTTCTACCTCCTGCGCGCCATCAGCGAGTTGCTTCGCGCCGTCTCGTGCAGAATCTGCACCCTGCGAGAGTTTCTGTGCACCATCGTTGAGCTGCGTAGAACCATCAGAGAGTTTCTGGGCTCCATCATGGGCATCGCTGGCTCCCTGAGCAACAGACTGAGCGCCCTCATTAATTTGAGAAACAGCGCCAGTGAGGTCAGTAATCTTGGTGGCAACGGATGAAGTCCCGTCAGTAGCACACGAACTTCCCAGCTGTTCCAACCGCGCATCGACGTCGTCAATCACCTTATTATTGACGGCGGTAACATCGTCTTTCGTCTGCTGCGACGTCAAGGTAGCTACCAACTGATCTGCCTGTTGTTGAGTAAGCGTGCCATCAGCAACGAGCGGCTGAACCTGCTGCTTGAACTGCTGAGCAATTTGAGTGGTTACCTGATCAGTGAGCTTGGCTCCGGCATTACCTGTGCTCTTATTCTGTGAAATATCAGTGCAGACCTGATTTAGATCAGAGGCAACGGTATTCAAACCAGACTCGTTCAATTTCTGATTCAGTTCACTAGTTCCGGCAGCGAGTTGCCCTGCCCCGTCAGAGAGGTCTTTGGTTCCGCTGGCAAGAGCACCAGCGCCGGTAGATAGATCTTGAGTACCTGTTGCTAAGGTGCTCGCACCGTCAGCTAAATCGGACGTACCGTCGGCCAGGGAATCAGCTCCATCCGAAAGTTTTTTTGTGCCATCGTAGAGTTGGCTGGAACCATCAGCTAGCTTCTTCGCACCATCATTAGCATCGGAAGCACCTTGGCTAAGCTGGTCTGCACCGCTGGCAAGCTGGCTCGATCCATCTGCCAATTTTTGCTGGCCATCCACCAGCTGACCAGATCCATCTCGCAACTGAACTGTGCCGTCTTTGAGCGTGATAGTGCCTTCAGAAAGCTGGGAGGAGCCGTCTTTGAGCTGGTCTATACCGTCTTTCAACTTGATAGAACCGGCGTTAAGCTGATCCGCGCCATCTGCTGCATCTGAAATATTCGAGTGAATCTGCGTGAAGCTTGCCAGCATTGTATCTGCGGTTTTGTCGCCCACCTGTTGTGCTACGGAATTACGAATGGTGGTGCCGGCAGTTTTGACGATATTAGTCAAAATATAGTTATTGGCATCATTGGTAATAACTTCAATTCCAGCAGATTCCGGATTAAGGTTAGTCACCTTGCCGTCTGCATCGGGCTTAATCTCAGAAGTAGATTGCAGATTTTTCGTGAAATCCTGAGGAATAACCAAGGCAAACTGTAGGTCACCATCGGTAACTTTTTGCACGGCTTCATCTCGGGTAGCTACATCTTGCCATTGGAAATCAGCTGAGTCTTTGAGGTTTTTTTCAACGTCTTGACCCACCTTTTGGTAGTTTCCATTGGCATCAGTTGAACCACTATCGAGCATCACAATAGCCGCCGGAACATCGTCCATCGAGCCATAAGGGTCCCAGTTAGCGTAAAGGTAGATTCCGCCGTAGAGCAGCGGAATACAAGCCATTGAAAGCAGTACCAGTTTGGGCAGAATGCCGCCGCTTAACCGCTTCAGTTCGGAAAGTGTTACTCGTACGATACCCATTTATTTGGTTCCTTCTGTATCTGCAGAATAATTTTCCGCCTCTGTTGGCACAGGCAGATGATGTTCGTGCAAAGTTTCATCGTTAGCCACGCTCCCGTTCAAAGACTGAGGTTCAGTGGAAGAGAGCTGATTTTCAGAAGAATCTTCTATTACCTCATGCCATATCACCGGAGAATGTCGGATTGAAGCCTCGTCAAATTCTTCGTGCGCGTTACCCACTACAGCTCGTTTACCGGTCCATTCGCTAGAAATATGTGGCACCACGGCAATCACGATGCGAGGGTGTTCGGGATCCTCTGCAAGTTCCTGCAGGTAGGGCAACCACATATACGTATGGTTGAGGTGGCGGCTTGGTGTGTCAAAAACTAGCAAGTCAGCTTTATCGTAGCTACGTGCCAAGGCGCTCATGAGACGAATGTTTTGTTCACCGCTGACTTGCTCAATCCATAGGTTATCGAGCTCTTCAAGACCATTTTCTTCAAGCCACTGTTTACTACGAGGTCTGCTAAATGCCGAAAGTTGGTAGCTGAGCATTTCCGAAACGTAATCGTGCACGCGCATGAAGTTTTCGGGTTCGTTGACATCGGGAGAATCGATTAGTTCCGAGCGCTTGCGCAACTGCTTGCGACGAATTTCTTTTCTTACTGAGTGCTTGCCTTCTGCGCGGCTAATGCTTCCACCTGATGGTTTCATTCGACCGGTCAAGGTCAAAGAGAGCGCCGTTCGCTCCAGCTGGCTATCGGCCTGGATAATGATAACTTCACCGGCTTCAACCTCAAAGCTTGTCGGCCCAAAGAGAGCGTTATGGCGTCCCTTTGCCCAAATATTGTTGATGATCAGCATGCGCCCACTTTCAAAATATATATTGCAGTTACCACAAAATTCTAACTTGAACCGACCAGTCAGTTTACAGAAAGGAGGTGTGAAATATTAGACCGCCCTCTGCGGCGTATTTCACAAAGGTGGCTAGGGGCGATGCTCTTTAAAGAACACACGTAAAATTTCAGCGCATTCTTGCTCCCGCACCCCAGAAATTACTTCAACGGTGTGTGGGTATCGCCTATCCCGCAGAACATCGTACTGGCTTCCAGCTGCGCCCATCTTTTCTTCCCATGCCCCCATCACGACGCGCGGGATCCGCGCCAACAAAATAGAACCCGCGCACATGAGACAGGGCTCAAGGGTGACTACCAGCGTGCAATCCTCCAATCGCCAGCTTCCCCGCTGGCGAGCTGCCTGGCGGATTGCCACCACTTCAGCATGAGCGGTGGGATCATGGTCTACTTCGCGGCGGTTATACCCTTGCCCGATTACCTCACCGGCGACGTCCAGAACTATTGCACCAATCGGAACATCGCCGTTTGCTGCCGCTTCTCCGGCCAAGATGAGCGCCCGATCCATCCACTGTTCATACTGTGGATTCGTTACTCCCCGGGCACGAACAAAATCACCGGGGGCGGAGGGAGCCAACTCACCCGAGACATTCTGGGAGGGAACTGAGGCACCCGAAGAAGCCCTAGTTTTTGAACTCTTCATCCCGACTCCTAATGGGTCGAAGCCAACGCAAACGGCAACACTGTTGAAGCCCCCGCTTGCAGGAGCTGGCGTGCTACTACAGTGAACGTCCAGCGTGAATCCACCACGTCCGTCACCAACAAAACTGAAACCGGATTCTCGCGCAAGAACTCTTCCACCTCCTGAGGAATCTCAAAAGAGTGGAAAACACCGGCACACCGAAAAACCGAGTTACCGCCGAAGTGTTCCGAGGGCGCAACAGGTTGCACGCTGCCCAAATCTTTGAGTTTTCCCACCGCGCCCAGCCCGCGCGCCAGCGAATCAGCCAGCTGGGGGCGCGTGGGGGATGGAATGGAAATCACCGCAGCCGGACGCTCGGGCCAGTCCCACTCCCCCAGAACCTTGACCGCCGCGCGTCCAAGATCAGCAGGAACCGGGCCGTCCACAGCAACGCCTGCGGCATCAGTGATAAAGATTTCTCGCAGCCGGTTACCCCAGCCTAAATCGGAAAGGCGGGCCACAGACCTCCCTGCTTCAGCCCGCAAAGCTGGGGGAATTCTGCCCTTCACCGGGTTTCCGTTTTCTGAAATATTCAACCGGTCCATTCCAGTGGGCCACATGCCCCGCGGCTCAATGACCACGCCTACCCTTTTGAGGTTATTTTGAGCTACCTGAGCGGCTTGTTCGCTTGTGGTTTGCGAATACCAGGGACCTGCGCACACGTCGCACTGTCCGCATGGCTGAGCCGACATGTCGTCGAGCTCACGAGCAAGAAACACCATGCGGCATACATCGGTGTGCTCATAGTCCAGCATCGCCTGCTGTTCCTGCTGGCGGGTAGCTGCCACGCGGTCATAACGCGCCTGGTCATAGACCCAGGGTTGACCGGTCGATACCCAACCGCGGCCCGCCCGTTCTACTGCCCCTTCTACTGCCAAGACTTTCAAGAGCAAATCAATGGAGCTTCTTCGCACGTCAACCCGGGTTTCTAACGCAGGAACAGAAAGCGTCTGCCCCGCCGCTGTAGACTCAGCGAGCGCATTCAAAAGCCGTGTGGTGTTTTCTTCAGTAGGCATCGATGCGGTAGCGAAATACTTCCAGATTTCTGTGTCTTCGCTGCCGGGAAGAAGCAGAACATCGGCGTTGATGGCTCCGCGGCCGGCGCGTCCAACCTGCTGGCAGTAGGCAACTGCCGACGACGGCGCCCCCAAATGCACCACGAAGCCAAGATCGGGTTTATCGAAGCCCATGCCCAAGGCGCTGGTGGCCACAAGAGCCTTGACGCGGTTGTCCTTCAAAGCGCTCTCGGCTTCAAGACGCTCATCGGGGTCTGTCTTACCCGTGTACGCGAGTACCTCGTAGCCAGCTTCACGCAGAGCTGCAGCGGTGTCTTCGGCGGCAGACACAGTCAATACGTAAATAATGCCCGAACCTTCGAGCATTCCTAAGTGTTCAACCAACCAGGCAACGCGCTCAGATGAATGCTTGAGCTGAAGAACGCCCAGACGCAGGGAATCGCGTGAGAGGGGGCCGCGCAGAATGAAGACCTCCTGAGAAAAATCTGGCGTCTGTTCTCCTCCCCCGTGCACGTTCAGCTGCTCAGCGACGTCCTGCACCACTCGCTGGTTAGCAGTAGCGGTAGTGGCCAGCACCGGAACGCTCGCCGGTAATTCAGCAATGAGATGGCGGATACGTCGGTAGTCGGGGCGGAAATCATGCCCCCAGTCAGAGATGCAGTGCGCTTCATCAATAACCAACAAACCCATACGCGCTTGGATACGCGGCAGCCATTCGGTGCGGAAGTCTGGGTTATTTAGACGCTCCGGGCCGATGAGGAGCACATCCAGCTCACCCGCTTCTAGTGCCGAGCGGATCTCTTCCCACTCCGTCACATTCGATGAATTCACCATCGCCGCACGCACACCCGCGCGCGATGCCGCCTCTACCTGATCGCGCATCAGTGCCAAAAGCGGCGAAACAATTAACGCAGGCCCCGCCCCACGACGGCGCATCAGCAACGCAGCAATAAAATACACTGCCGATTTACCCCAGCCGGTTCGCTGAATCACCAACGCCCGACGGCGTTCAGCAACCAGCGCCTCAATTGCCTCAAACTGCCCATCGTGGAATATTGCCTCAGGGTTACCGGTCAGCTTACGCAACAGCTCCAATGCTTCGGAGTGCAGGGCAGAATGGTTCTGGTCGAAAGTCATACCCTCAGTCTAAAGGCGCACCTCGATTCAAAGCTATCGAGTTATCCACAGGCGATTTTTGCAGCTCGTAGTAGAAACCACAGCAGACCCACAGCCCGGGCACACCTCCTCGCACAGGGAGCAGAGTAAGATTTCACCTCAGATAGACCCTTATTCTGAAAGAGTTGCCTGTGTCCACTTTGCTTGCTGCGGCGTCGTCGTCCCTTGACGTTGCCCACGCCCCCGTTGCCCTCCTGGGTATCGATATTGAACAAATCCTTGAAAATTCTGGCCCTTGGGCTTTGGCTGTTGTTGCGCTCATCGTGTTTGTTGAATCGGGTGTTCTCTTCCCTTTTCTTCCTGGCGATTCGCTGTTGTTCACCCTCGGTTTGCTCCACACGCAGCTTGGCCTCAATATTTGGCTGACTTTGGGTGTTTTGCTGGTAGCAGCTATTGCTGGCGGTCAGATTGGCTACTTCCTAGGGCACAAGTTTGGACGCCGCCTTTTCAAGCCTGGCGCGCGCATTCTGAACACGAAAAACCTTGCGGCGTCGGAAAATTTCTTTGCTAAGTACGGCGGTAAGGCACTGGTTCTGGCACGTTTTGTGCCCGTTGTTCGCACCTTCGTGCCGCTGGCTGCCGGTGTTGCTAACTACCGCTACCGCGACTTCCTCAAATGGAACGTAATCGGCTCGGTGCTGTGGGTGGTTCTGCTGACCGTTGCCGGCGTTCTGCTCGGTGGTATTTCGTTCATCCGCGACCACATCGATGTTATTGCCATCATCATCGTTGTCGTCTCGCTGCTGCCGATAGTAATTGAGTTCATGGTTGAGCGCCACAAGGGCAAGACAACAGTTGAGGTTCTCGAGGAAGAACTCTAAACCTCGCCACTTCATTTTTTACAGAACCCGCCGACTTGTCCTAGAACGAGACGGCGGGTTTTGTCGCTTATGAAGTTGTACCTCAAAAGCGAATTTCATGCACCCTAGGGCTTATAAAATTGACCTTGAGACACCTCTTTGGTTCAGAGCTGAGGCCACCACTTGGGTGAATGAGTATTTCTTGTAAATGTTACTCACTTATACTCATAGTGACTGGCACAACTTCTAGTTGCCCCGAGGAGCTCCTTTGAACCTGACGTCTACAGACAGCGCAACCATCGCCGTCCACGACGGAACTAAAAAATATGGCAACAATACCGTCTTTGAACACGTGACGTTAGAGCTCCGACCTGGCACCTACACCACTTTTACCGGCCCAAACGGTTCGGGAAAATCCACTCTGATGAGTTGTATTTTAAGGCAGGAACTTCTCACCGGGGGCAAGATTTTTCTCAGCGGCGCAGAGATACGTCCGGGAAATACTACCTATGCCCAGCAGGTTTTTGGGCTCAATGATTCCATCGGCTGGCTCCCCGGCCTGACCGTAGGGCAACACCTAGAATTGCTGTCTCGCAATAGCGCGCATATTCCTCAGCAAACTAATTCTTCTCTTCTCTCTGCCCGCGAAGCTCTGGAAGAACTCAACATTTCCCAAGCATGGGATTGTGAACCTTATACGTTGAGTTCTGGGCAAGAACAACGCGCTAGATTAGCATCGCTTCTCCTGCGCGACGCTACTTATTATTTCTTGGACGAACCCGAGAAACGCCTCGATTCCAGCGGCGTTGAGTGGATTGCTCGCTGGGTTCAGAAACGGGTGGACGACGGCGCCCTGGTCTGCATCGCCACTCACGACGACGTCCTCAATTCTCTACCGGGCACAAAGAAGGTGCAGTTCCCTTTATTAAATAGTTATTCTTCTGCGGAACCGCAGCTATGATGCGCTCTGCTAAAAGGTCTTTATCTGAGCAATTTACCGACCTGTATACCTACGCGCTAGCCTTCCTGTGCTTTATAGCAATCGCTACTTCTATGAGTTTTAGCTTTCGTAGCGTTCGAGGTTCCTACGGCGGTTTTACCTTAGATAATTCCAACGCCGTATTTTTCTTCATGGGAGCGCTACTTATTTGCTGCTCTCTTTTGTGCGCCGTTATCCGTGCATTAGGTCCCGTGGGGTATTCCGCTGGTGAACTTTTTTGGCGGTTCCCTGGTGTTGGAAGATTACCTAAAAATCCGTGGAAAGCTTTGCCAATCTGGGGAGCGGTCATCACCTGGGCGTTACTTGCCGTTTTACTGGCGACTATTTTTGCTCCACTTTCTACAGCGTGGCTTATCGGAACCGCCGTGGGAGCTATCCTCTATGGTCTAATACTTATTCTTGGGTTACTCGGTGCACAAGTTTTGAATGCAACCCGACTTTTTGCCGTATGGGCTGTACTTTGTTCTCTTTCTGGCACTTTCATTACATTTTGTGCAACCACCACAATCTCGTCCCCGGCGCAAGCGCTCGCCATCACCATGAGCGCAAGCCTTCTGCTGGGTTCAGGTGCTCTTTTAAGCATCGTCTTTGCAGGGGTTGCTCTTCGCCGCCCGCTCAGCGTACCCGCTGTCTTGAGTGCTAATGGACGACGAACGGTTTTTCTCGCCGCTCTTACCAACCTTGGAACTCCTCAGGGATACACCTATTTCGGTTCACCATGGCGTTTCTTGCGCAGGCGTCTCACCTCTTCTTGCCCAGTAGTGATATCTCTTGCGGGCGCAGCAGACAGCTGGGGAATCCTGGGAGGTATTTTCGTTTTTGCTCTGCCTTTGGGCATCTTTCTCAGTGTCGCGTGGGGGTCAATGGGCGCAGTATTGATAGTTATCGTGGGATGCTGGTTTACAGCCACGCTGATGCGCTGGTTGTGCCGGGAGTGGACGGCGCAACGTAGTCTCCGCTCATGGATAGGTGGATCTTATGTTGCCCAGTTAATGGGATTTTCGGTAGGCCCTGCCGCCGCGTGCGCCCTCTTGACTTTCGTTTGGGTGCTGGTATTTAGCTTGCCTCTTTATACGATTCTCATTGCCTTTTTGATGGGAGCGGCAGTTGCGTGGGGAGATTCGAATCCGTCGAAATCTGTTAACTACGATTTGACGATTACGACGGCGGAGGGCATCCTCATTCCCTTTGAACTCATGGCAGTCGTTTTAGGTTTTGTGCTCCACGTGGGGTTGTATACGGCAGCTGTTCTGATGGGCCCGGTGGTTGGAACCTTGCTTGCAGTTGCTCTTTTGGTGATTTCGCTGTGGCAACATCACCGGGCAAGGTAGCTAGGGGCGCTAACGAGCCAGACGAGAAGAATCGCTTGCCGACGCTGTACCGGGCGACGAACACAGAGCCCGCGAATAAAACAACCTCTTAAAAGCAAACGAATCCCAGTTTTCCTCCTCCGGTATGAGGTTTTAGTAAGTAACCCCTATTAGGCTAGAGCGTGCGGGCTCTTTGACCCCGCGCTGCCGCCACCTGCGCTTCTCCCCGGTGGCAACCTTAACGAACCGCACAGATGAGATAGTCGGAGCCGCCCTCGTGAACACCCTCGGCAATTCAACCGCTGACACTTCTACTTCCCGTCTCTCCCCCGAGGGCCTCACTAGCGCGGAGGTTCAGCAACGTCGCGATGCCGGGCTCACTAATACGCAGGATCATTCGTCTTCTCGTAGCACTTTCACCATCATTCGTTCCCATCTCTTCACCCTGTTCAATCTGATTTTGGGGTTGTGCGGTCTCGCGGTGGTCATGTTGGGTCGCTGGCTCGATACCCTATTTTTGTTGGCAGCTATCGCAAACGTTGTCGTCGGATTTGTGCAAGAGTTCTCTGCTAAACGCAAACTTGATCAGATTGCGCTGTTGCGCCGCGACCCTGTAGTGGTTTTGCGCGACGGAACCCGCCAAAAAGTTGGTATGGAGGAGTTGGTACAGGACGACGTCGTGGTGCTTTCCCGCGGCGATCAGGTGCCCGCCGATGCCGAGGTGCTAACCTCCGACGGCCTGGATCTTGATGAATCTATGCTGACCGGCGAGAACGATCCAGTGGCGAAACGTCCCGGCGACAAGGTACTGTCTGCTTCGGCGGTCGTCGGTGGAACCGGGCGCGTGCGCGTCTATGCGGTGGGCGAGAAATCCCACGCCGCTAAGCTCGCCCGAGAAGCTAAAAAATTTACCGCTATCAACTCTGAACTACGCGCCGGTATGGATCGTGTGGTCAAGTGGATTACGTGGGCGATTATTCCGATTATCGCGATTGTGCTCAATGGCCAGATGGTTGCCGCTGGCGGTTGGTCTCATGCGTTAGAAAGTGGGGCGTGGCAGGACGCTCTGATTGTGGCGGTTTCTTCTATTGCCTCGATGATTCCTCAGGGTCTTGCGCTGATGACCACTATTTCGTTTGCTACGGCGGCGGTAAAGCTTGCGCAAGATGATGTTCTGATTCAGGAGCAACCTGCGGTCGAGGTACTAGCCCGAGTGGACGTCGTCTGCTTCGACAAAACCGGAACCCTTACTGAAGGCGGCGTCCGGTTCAACAAGACTCTCTCTCTTTCCGCAACCGCCGAAAATGACGACGCTGCGCCCCTAGATTCCTCGGCGCAGGCAGCTCTTGCCTGGTTTGGCGCGGATGAAAACGCTAACCCCACGGCAGCGGCGCTGTCAGAAGGTTTCTCTGAGCCTCCTGCGGCAGAACCGACCGGTCAGGTAGCGTTCAATTCAGCTAAACGGTTCTCCGCCGTCGAGTTTGAAGAATCTGGTGCGTGGATATTGGGGGCACCGGAGGCTTTGCTATCTGCAGATTCCCCCGAACGCGAGCGAGCAAAAGACCTTGCCGCAGGGGGATTACGTACCATGGTGCTTTCCCATGCAACCAAGCTCATGCGTGATGCCAAGGGGCAGCCGGCGGCAGAGATTCCCGCAGGCACAGAACCGGTTTGCTTTGTAACCTTCCGCGAACAGGTACGCAAAGAAGCCCCTGCTACTCTCGAATATTTCCGCTCCCAAGGTATCGATTTGAAGGTGCTTTCTGGCGATAACCCGCACACGGTCGCCGCCGCTGCTCAACAGGCCGGTATGGATATTTCTGCCGGCGCGGTTGATACTTCGCAGTTGCCCGACGATGGTACTGAGCTCGAACGCGCCGTCATGGACCACGCCGTTTTTGGTCGCGTGAATCCCCAGCAGAAAAAGAACATGGTGTTGGCTCTGCAACGCAACGGTAAGACGGTTGCAATGACGGGCGACGGCATCAACGATGCCCTGGCGCTCAAACACGCTGACCTCGGCATCGCCATGGGAAACGCGGCCCCCGCTACTAAGGCAGTCTCGCGCATGGTTCTGTTGGACGGGCGCTTTGACCGTCTGCCCAGTGTTCTTGGCGAGGGTCGCAAAATTATTGCCAATATCGAGCGAGTCACGAACCTCTTCTTGTCCAAGACGGGTTTTGCGATTCTTCTCGGCCTCGTACTGGGTATTCTGTGCTGGGAGTTCCCATTCTTGCCACGCCAGTACTCCACCGCCGACCTACTTATGGTGGGCGGCCCAGCATTCTTTATTACGCTCTTCCCCAATACTCGCAAGTATGTTTCGGGGTTCCTATCCCGTTCTTTACACTATGCGATTCCCACCGCGTTCATTATCACGGCCATGCTGGTTGGAGTGAATTTTGTAGGACGCTCGCTCGGTAGCGCGGTGAGCTTGCAGCAGGTTCAGACCGCCACCTTTATAACGCTAGTGCTGATGGGCGTTTACAACATCACCACGGTCATTCGCCCGCTCAAACCCTACCGGCTCGCTCTGATTGTGCTGATGTATGCGGGTATGGTCGTGGCTATTCACCTACCGATTTTGGCGGCTTACCACCAATTTGAGATTCCCTCCGGCTCATTACGCCTTTGGGCATGGGGCTTAGGTTTGCTGGGTATCGTACTCATCGAAATTAATCTGCAGTTGCACCAGCGCTGGCTGCGCCGCAAACACCCAGAGACCGTGCGGGCCCTTAAAAATGCTCAGGCATCCTAGGAAATTCTCATAAGGCAGAACATACCGCTAGCCGACACAGCATCGACAAGCGGTCCTTCTCACTTCCAGCGGGGTAAATATCTGCTGTTGCGCCAGCGATTACCCCGGGTGTAGAGTAAATTTCAAATGCGTTGAAAAACGTACACATATCAGGATTGTTACTGATTGTGCAGGCAAGACCTGAGTTGTATCAACTCGTGAAGCAGCGGAGCGAAAGCCCCTCATGCATAACACTCGCGAGTTCCCGTTGACCACTTTGGTGGTGTACTTGCGGCTCCCATGCCCGCAGTGTATCCCAACGGAGAATCATCGATACAGCTCGGGTCTTTTTTGTATTCTCAGGCAGCTATGCACCGGCAATCCCCGTATTCAGAAATGGATCAGCATGAACAACTCCCAGATGGGTGAGCAGATTCTCGAAGGCCTCGGCGGCCCTGAGAACATCTCGCACTTCACCCACTGCGCCACCCGCTTGCGCGTTACCCCCAAGTCTCACGGCGCTATCGATAAAGACAAAATTGAGAGCACTCCCGGCGTTCTTTCCATCCTTGAACAATCTGGCCAAACCCAGGTTGTGCTGGGCGATAAGGTTGAGGGCGTTTACAACGAAATGCTCAAACTTCCCGGCATGAAAAACGTAGGCGAAGGCACCGTTGACGCCGACGACAACGACGAAAAGAAAGCGGGCCTTTTGACCCGCGTCTTCGACGTCCTCTCCGACGCTTTCCGCCCCATCCTGTGGGCGCTGCTGGGTACCTCGATGATTCTGACCCTCATCGTGTTCTTGCAGCAGCTAGGCTTCTTCGGAACCTACACCGACCTCACCGGTCAGGTAGTGAACATCGACATCGTGAATGGCCCACGCCTTTCAGACCCAGATGCCGCAGCTTCTATGCTCAACGAATGGCGTTTGAAGTTCCCCTTCTGGTTCATTCTTCTGGCAGCGTCACTGTCGGTTCTGCAGTTCATGCCCATCATGATTGGTGCAACCGCAGCTAAGCGTTTGGGCGCCAACATGTGGGTTGGTGCAGCAATCCCCGCAGCGTTGATGACCGGCACCTTCCAGGGTTTCGCCGACGTCGCTACTGACGGCGTCGTTCAGGTCCCCTTCCTCGGCCTCACCATCCCGCTGTACGTTATGAACTACACCGGTCAGATCTTCCCGCCGTTGTTCGCAGCGGCGCTGCTGGCACCGCTGGAACGCTTCCTCAAGAAGGTCATTCCAACCATGCTCCACATGGTTTTCGTGCCTATGCTATCCGTCCTGATTTTGGTTCCGCTCACCGCGTTCCTCATCGGACCTTTCGGCATCAAGTTCGCACTTTTGATCTCTGACTTCATTGGCAACATCAACGAAATTGCTCCCTGGTTGGTAGGCGCGCTCATCGCTGGTCTGTATCTCTTCATGGTTCCCTTGGGTCTGCACTGGCCTTTGAACGCTGTCATGATTAACAACCTGCAGACCAATGGTTTCGACTTCATTCAGTCCCCCATGGGCGCTTACAACTTCGCTGTCTTCGGCGTAGTTACCGGTGTTGCGATCCGTGCTCGCCACAATAAGCTGCTTCGTCAGACCGCAACCGGTGCCGCTGTTTCCGGTCTGCTCGGTGGTATTTCTGAGCCTTCGCTCTACGGTGTGGTTCTGCGTTACAAGCGTGTCTTCCCGCTCATTCTTGTTCCCGCTGTCATCGGTGGCGCACTGATTTCTATGCTGGGTGTCAAGTCCTACGCTTTCGCGTTCACCTCTCTACTTTCGATTCCTGCAATGCAGCCTGCGCCTCTCTACATGATTGGTTTGGCTGTTGCTTACTTCGGTGCTCTCGTAGGTGTTTTGATCTTCGGTTACGACTCCAAGACCTCCAAGAAGGCGCTGGAAGATGATGCTACCGAGGGTGAAACCGTAGCCGATCGCGTGGAAGAGAATAAAACTTCTTCTGTAGCTGCCGGTCTTGCCGGTGCAGGTGTAGCGGGTGCGGCTACCGCATCTGCTGGTGCGCACCGATTGGCAGACCAGGCATCCGGTACTACCACTGCGGCATCGTCCTCAGATTCTGCAGCATCCGCAGATCTGCCTTGGGCTGGCTCAAACAACTCTGGTCTGGATGTTCCTGCTCCTCTTGCAGGACGCGCGATTCCTCTCGCGGAAGTTCCTGACCCCATCTTCGCGGGCGAAAAGCTCGGCAAGGGTGCGGCAATCGAGCCTTCGGGTAACACCGTGTATGCACCCGCTGCGGGCAAGGTTATTGCGACTTTCCCCTCCGGACACGCGGTTGGTCTACGCCTGGATAACGGTGCAGAGCTCCTGATTCACGTGGGTATCGACACCGTAAGCCTCAACGGTCAGGGATTTGATGTCAAGGTAACTAAGGGTCAGCAGGTTGAAGCTGGTCAGGCACTCCTCAGCTTTGATCGCAAGGTCATTGAGGACGCCGGATTCCCGCTCGTCACCCCCGTTTTGGTGACCAACACCGTGAAGTTCTCCGAGGTTTCGGCGAAGACCGGTGAAGTTGCTCCCGGCGATGATCTGATTCAGATTACTGCTTAAATCGCGGGCTTCCTAAGCGACTGACCGCCGTAGCGTGTTTTGACCAGGTATATCTGGTCAAAACACGCTACGGCGGTCAATTGTTTTAAATCTAGCGTTCTAACTCTAGAACCATATGCACATGATCAATCCCCGCTTCAAGGTACACGTCCCCCACCTGGGCAAACCCCGCAGCTGCATAGAGAGTGCCCGCGAGGTACTGCTGGGCCGAAATTTCGATGCGCTGGGCATCGGTATTTTCGCTAATCCAGCGGATACCTTCGGCAACAATCGCTTTACCCAGCCCGGTTCCACGGGTTTCGGGCAGGACGGCGACTCGTCCAATCGTCCACGCGCCAGGAGTGATTTCGTGGGAATCGTCGGTGACGGTCTCCAAATCAAACATGCGCAGGTAAGCGATGACGCGTCCATCGTTAGCTTTGACGAAAAGGTGCATGCAATCAAGATCTGCGTCGTCCGGTTCCTGCTCGGTAATTTTTTGGCCCACAGTAAAGACGAGCGCACGCATCACGTAAATGCTGTGTAGTTCTCGCAGGGTCAGCTCATCAAATGTTTTCACGTGAAACTGTGGGTTTTTCATGGTGAAAAGCGTATCACCGGGTAGCACATACGCTGCCCGGTGATATCACATAGTGGGGTTTAGCCGTAGATTGCTTTGCGCTGTGCATCTGCCGCTGCCACACGTTCCTGACCAACAGCGTTGAGGGTAATCTGAGCGTCCCCGGCGTTTGCTGCTGCGGCAGCACCAGGAATAGCCCACTTGACGGTGCCGCCAGAGTACTCCTGGACCTCGTACGTTACGCCGTTTTCAACAACGGTCTTTGCCGCAGCTACCGGCAAACCGATTGCCGAAACCTTGCTGTGCAAACCTAACTCTCCCTGGCTCCATTCTTTGTACTGGTTGGTATCAGAGTATGAATCCCAGGCATCAGATTTCATTTGGGCAAGGTTATAACCGAGCCAGCGCGATGAAAAGACGGGCGACCCGGCAACTGCATGGTAATCGCTACCGGCGGCGATGGTGTATGCAACGTTATCGCCTTCGTGGAGGTAGATTCGAGCGCTCTGTATCAAGCTGTAATCGGTGTAATCCCAATTGATAGCGGCCGGATCAACAGTTGCCGGTTCGTTATTGATGGTGAAGATATCGCCCTCTGCTGGGTCCACTACTACAGAAGCAGTATCGGCACCCCATACAGTAGTTATGCGCCCCGCGGCGTCGGTAAACATGGTGGTGAGGTACTGGCTGCTACCGTGGCCGTCGGCACCTGCCCAACGCCAACCTGCCGGAGCGCCAAAGCGGTCAGGGTTCTTCAAATACTCGTTATACACCCGCTGATCCATCACAGTGGCGTGCCCGGTCTGTGCATCATAAACAAATACAGAATTTCCATATTCTTTGATGGTCAAACGTTCATTGACCGTCTTGTATTCCCCGGAGATTTTAGGCGTAAAATTCAGGCTTTCTTCCAGAGTCTTCAAACCCTCGGTGTTGAGCTGGGTCTTCACCGTGGTGTTGTCGCGCGAGAAAGTCAGGGTTCCGTGCTCGAAATTCTGCTGAGCAGTAGTGCCATTCCACACGGGGTTGCTGGTTGGCAGACCCAGGGCCTGGATAGCGGACCCCTCTGACCAGGTGCTTTTACCTGTCCAGTCGTTGAGCGCGGCGGTGTTTGTCTTGAGCCAGGGAACTTCGACGACGGCGGAGCCGGGAACCCGCGCGCCGTTGGCATCTGCGGCAGTTACGTAAGCTGTGGTATCGGTGATGGAGAGGAGAGCTCGCTGCGCTGGAATGAACTGTGCGGCGGTCCAGTTGATATTTTCTGGGCCTTTCACAACGGGAGCGGTGTTTGCGGTGAAGCAGGCACGAGTTTTGGCACGTTGTGCCATCCAGGTCTTAGCTTCAGAGCTCTGCAGATCGATTTTGGATCCAGGCTGGGTGGCCTGGTCAACTACGACTAGCCATCGAGTCTTACCGGAGGTAGTGGTGACGATTTGACCGCAGTAAGAGCTCTTCCAAGAGGAGCTCTCCAGTGCGCCTAACTGCGCAGGGCCACCAGCCTGTTTGAAACTCTGAATCTCGGCGGAGTTAGTGAGGGCTTTGGCACCGGTGGAAGGACGCCAGGTGACGATACCTGTTTTAAATTCCTGGGCGCATGTGCCGTTAGAAAAGCATTCTTCTGCACTGGTGGGTGCACCTAATTGTTTGGCGTGGGAGGTAGCGAATGTTGAGATTGCGCCCTGTGAGGAGGTGGGGGCAGCATGAGCCATTGTGGGCGCTATTCCAAACAACATGGTTGCTGAAATAAATGCTGAACCGATTTTGAGGGTGTTCTTCACGAAAGGGGTCTCCTGATAAGACATATAAAAAGTTTTTTACTGTGGTTGCGATTGAAGATACTGAGGCTTATTCAAAAGTCCTCCCAGCCGCATAAAACACCAACCCCCGAACCACCGCAAACACCCGCAAA